>JAAYRN010000332.1 GCA_012518765.1 Bacteroidales bacterium | reverse complement strand
TTGAGTTAAATGATTGATAACTAAAAATAAATTATGTCTTGCCATATTTAAATAGGCACCAAAATACCAAGGGGTTTTGGTTAAGCTGTAAGTTGTGGTTTCTTCTTTCATTTTCTCTTTTCCGTTTTAAGTTGTTAAATGTCGTATACTTTGTTTTTTTTAAACAGGATTTTATATTAAAAATACCTGTCTACAAAATTAGATAATTTTATAATACGATTTTGTGGAATTGAAAAATAAAATAATGACAAGCAAACTGGTTTTTTTTGCTTTTTCTGGGATTGATTTGTTTGAATAGTTTTTTGTTTTAATTTGGTTATTAGTGTACTATATTCCTATTATACTAAATGTTGTTTTTATAAACATCAATTTGGTATACATACAACTCTCCCGCTTATATTGATTTGCTTATCAATACAAGGTTGTTTTTTTTGGAAAAAACAAGGATATTATTTTATCAAAAATAATAGTTTAATATTATATGTTCTTAGGGTTTACTTTGGTTACTTTTCCATTGTTGGAAACGACAAGAATGAAGTTTCTGGCTTTCTTAGTTTGAACTAATTTAATATGAGACAATTCTAAGCCCAGTAAAATTTTTTCCCTAATTTTGTTGTTCCTTTTAGTCATATTAAGCTAATTTTTTAATAGTTTCGTAAGTAATAGTATTTTTTATATCAATCGTTTTATTTTTATAGCCTTCGGCAATGAGTTCGGATTGTGTTTTTGAGTTATCAAAAATCATCCAATAATCGCAAATAGGCATATATAAATGAAATAAATTTTTAATTCCGCTATAGTATCTACGTGTGATAGTGGTTTGTGGTACATTGTGTCCTCCTTCTACCACGCGTAGTTTTACTCTTTCGATAGCTAAATCGACAGAGTCGAGCCAAAAGAATATCAAGGTTGTTTTGTATCCAAACTCCTTTGCTTTTTCCACAGTTTTGGCGTAAACTTTGGTTGAAAGGGTAGTTTCTACGGCAAAATCAACTTTAGAAGGCAGTAATTTATCTATGCGTTTAATAATCATTCTTCCTGCCTCTATGGCTGCCTTATCGGGATTCAAAGGGGATAGACCACGTGCTATTTCATCGGCATTTAAAAACTCCAAACAAGCCAATGTTTCGGGTAGTACGGTAAACGAAGCAGTAGTTTTTCCTGACCCGTTACAACCTGATATGATATATAAGTTCGGCATTTCTTTTAAATCGTTTTAAACAAGCTCTTTACGTTTATTTTAATATTTAAATTATGTTTAAACTTGTCATCAACAACAGGACAAAAGTATAACTTTTTATTTAAACTTTCACTGCTCTTTATTAGATTTTCAAACAAAGAGATGTTAATAACCTGATTTTCTGATAAATAAAATTTTTACTTTTTATTAACATTTCATAGAATGAGACTGTTAGAGAGGTGTTGTTGTAAGACTCTGTATATCAGTTTCTTTAGTCGGTTTTTGTCTTTATTTTTAGGTAGAAATGAAAAATATATTTTAAAATAATTTTTCAATAGAGCGTATTTTGGAATCAAAAAAAGAAGGTTGTTTTAAATTGAAAATAGTTTTTTTTATACGTAAATAGCCAATTAATTATGCTGTAAACAGATAGAAAAGTTGAATTAAATAGTTTTATTTTTCAGCAATGATGAGGTAATTGTTTGGTAAATCGTTGGGAATTTCCTCTATGATTGTCATTTCTGTTTTTTCGATTTGTTCGGTGGCTATGTCTACATCTACGCGTATATCGTAGGAGGGGCCCTTGGGAGTTTCTTCTTTACGCCAATCGCTCAGTATAAATTTGCCTTTGGGTTTCATAACTCTTTTGCATTCGTTTAATGTTTCCATAACGTCGTCTAATTCGTGAAAAACATTTAGCATAATTATAAAATCTATGGAATTATCGGGTAGGGGAATGCGGTAATTTTCTAATTTAATGGGTGTTATATTTGGATAATGAGGTTTAACTTCCTTCTCAATCCA
>JAAYRN010000331.1 GCA_012518765.1 Bacteroidales bacterium | reverse complement strand
TCTTCTTCAGAAGATATAGTATTGCAAGAATTATTTAGAGAAACACACCTAAAAACCGTAAATCCTCGAATGATATGCGGACATAGGCAGGGATTATTTTTGGAATTTATAAGTCGGTTGACTCAACCCAAACGTATATTAGAGTTAGGAACGTTTACAGCCTATGCTACCATTAGCTTAGCTAAAGGATTGCAACATAATGGATTGATTTATACCATTGAAAAAAAACAAGAATACGAATCCATTATTACAAATTACTTAGAAAAAGCAAATATAACTTCCAAAACCAAACTATTTTTTGGCGAAGCCTTGGATATTATTCCCAAACTACAAGAAAAATGGGATATTATATACATAGATGCCGACAAAAAAAACTATCTCAATTATTATAAATTACTACTCCCCTCTCTTAATAAAAATGGAATTATGATGGTTGACAATGTTTTATGGAATGGAAAAATTTCTGAAAATATTGACTCCAAAGACAAAGACACAAAAGCCATTCATGAATTTAACGAATATGTACAACAAGACTCGCAAGTCATTAATTATTTACTTCCGCTACGAGACGGAATTATGATGATACAATTAAAATAAAAATATAGAATTAATTAACTAAAAAATAGAAAGCAATGAAACTAAAAAATGTAAAATTACTGTTTATTTTTTCTCTTTTCTTGGTGTTTACAACCAATGGTTATTCACAAGAAGTAAGAGAGTTAGCTACAACAACATCCGGATTAGGAGATAAAGCCGATACCTCTATCAAAGAAAAAACATGGATTTTTGGAGGAGCTTCGCTCATCACATTTGGACAAGACTACATGAAAAATTGGAATGCCGGAGGAGTGCCTGCTATTAACCTAAAAGGAATGGGAAATCTCTATCTTAACTATGCAAAAGATAGAATATTTTGGGAAAACGTATTAGACATAACCTATGGAATCCAACGCAATTTTGAAACAAAAATAAATACCAAAACCGATGATAAACTTGAATTTAATACAAATTTAGGATATATACTCGGGCGAAATTGGAACTGCGGAGCCTTGATGAAATTTCAAACACAAATGACACAAGGATATAAAAATGATACCATTCTTACGTCAAACTTTATGACTCCCGGTTATTTAATAACCTCTATTGGAGTTGAATATAAACGTAAAATGTGGTCGTTTTTTATCTCTCCTATCACAGGAAAAACTACCTTTAAATTAGACAATCGATTTTTACCCATCAATAGCTTCTCGGTCGACTCTGGAAAAATAGTATACGCAGGACTTGGAGCATTTATGAAATTAGCTTATAAATACGACATACACGAAAGAATTCATTTAGATACAAAATTAGAACTGTTTTCCGACTACTTAAATCAACCCGAAAAAATAGATGTAAACTTCGAAATGAGATGGAACTTTATGATAACAGAATGGCTTATGGCTACCTTATACACAGCCATGATATACGATTATGATATACGATTCCCTGTGTATGAAGCTGATGGAGTTACACCAAAAATGGGACATGACGGCAAACAACTAACAACCGATCACCTACAATTTAAAGAAAACTTCGGATTATCTTTTACTTATAAATTTAAAGTTCCCGAAAAGAAATAAAACCTATTCAAAATAAATTCACTTGAAAATCGTTTTTTTATATCGAAAAGAAAAATTATTTTTTAATTATTCTATGACTAATACTGTAAAAAAACGATTTATTTTATTTTTTCTGGTAATTTTCTTACCAAATTCCTTTGTTTTTTCACAAATTCAAATGAAACGATCCACGACAGATTCAGCTGGATTGATAGCTTACGTTAGTGCCAATTATTCCTATAATTTTATTCTCAAAAACTCTGACTTATACAAGGAAAGCACTAATTTGATGGGAGTTGGAGCAAATTTAAGTTTAAAAACAAAATCAAATTGGACAATAGAAACAGGATTTAATTATTATTTCGCTGGGAAAGTAAAAGGTACTGATTCTATGTTTGCTATGATAACCAACGCCGCTGGATTAATTATGGACGGCAACGGAACAGCTGCAAACATTGAAGTAGATACAAGAGGCTGGTCTTTACGTTTGGAAGGAGGAAAAATTTTCCCCATTTCAAAAAAAATGCAAAATGCAGGCATTCATGCAAAATTAGGTGTTGGAGTTTTACAACGCAACGTATTTATAAAAAATCCTGACAATTTAGTCGCCTGTTTAACCGAAGAATATAAAAAAGGATACGATAGATTAACTCTTGGAGTATCTCTTTATCAATATATTGGCTATACACATTTATCTAATATTAAATATTCTTGTTTTTACGGAGGAATAGAATTTTACGAAATCTTCTCTAAACGACAAAGAGATTATGATTTTAATTTAATGGGAAAAGACAATAGAAAATTTTTCGATGTATTAATTGGACTCAAATTTGGGTGGATTGTGCCCTTGTATAAAAAAGAATATATTGACACATATTATTTTAGGTAGTAAAAAATGAGATTTTTTTATAATCTTTCTATAAAACTTTATACTTCTGCTATTTACATAGCTTCTTTGAAAAACAAAAAAGCAAAATTGTGGATAAAAGGAAGAAAAAATCTGTTTAAAGACTTAGAAAACAAATGCAAAAACAAACAACACATCATTTGGTTTCATTGTGCATCCTTGGGCGAATTTGAACAAGGACGTCCTCTTATAGAAATGATAAAAAAAGAAAAACCAGAAACTACCATTCTTCTCACTTTCTTTTCCCCATCGGGATATGAATACCGTAAAAATTATGCCTTGGCTGATATTATCACTTATCTCCCTGCCGACACAAGTCGTAATGCTAAAAAATTTCTATCCATAGTCCAACCAAAACACATCTTTTTCATCAAATATGAATACTGGTTTAACTATATAAATGAGGCGTTTAAACAAAAAATTCCTTTTTATATGATATCTGCGATTTTCAGAAAAAATCAGCGGTTTTTTGCTCCATACGGTTTTTGGTTTCGTAAAGAACTTTCTAAGATAACTCATTTTTTTCTACAAAACGAAGAATCGAAAAAACTACTAAACAGCATACACATCACACAATGTGATGTTGTTGGTGATACTCGTTTTGATACCGTCTCCGAATTATCACCCTATAAAGATTCTATCATAGATAGTTTTTGTGAACATCAAGAAGTTTTTATAGCTGGAAGCACCTGGAAAGAAGATGAACTTATGCTTAAATCTCATATAAAAAATCGTGATGTTAAATGGATTATAGCCCCACACGAAATATACCAAGAACGAATTTCGCAAATCAAAACCTTTTTTGATAGTCTTGGCTGTATTTCATACACCGAAGCTCATAAAATAACAAACTTCAATCCTTATAAAATATTGATTATTGACAAAATAGGTATGTTGAAAAACATTTACCACTACGGAAAAATTGCCTATATAGGAGGAGGTTTTGGAAAAGGGATTCACAATGTGTTAGAAGCTGCTACTTTTGGAAAACCTATTATTTTTGGACCCAATTACAAACATTTCAAAGAAGCTAACGATTTGGTGGAAAAACGAGTGGCTTTTTCGGTTCGTAATGATAATGAATTGATTACTACTATTAAAAATTTATCTCAACCTACTTTATTACAAAAAACATCAGACGCTGCAAGGACATACATCGATACGCACAAAGGAGCATCAAAAAAAATATTTTCTTTCGTTTTTATGAAATAGCAAAATCAAAAATTATTTTTTTGAAAATGGCTTAACCTATTCCCTTATTTCAATCAATTCATCCTTGAGTATTTTTATTTTTCCTCTTTTCTTTATGTAATTATATACTCCTATTGATATAGAACAAATAGATAATACACTACATATAATTACTATTTCGTAATAATACTTTTGTAGTTTTTCATTTAATAAAAAAGCTACTAATGCTAATTGTAGAGGGATAGCGATTATCAAAATAACAACTCTTATATATATAATACTTAAAAATATAATATTTATTTTTTGTATGTTTTGAATAATCGCTTGAGTTGGATTAATTTTACGATTTAAAAAAAGTAGATATATATGAGTTCCAAATAACAGAATAAAGAAAATAAAAGATAAAATAAAAAGAATTATCCCTCCTATAGAGGGAAGAAATAAAGAAAAATTATTTGTAGCAAATGCTATTATGAGAGTATAAAACCCCACAAATAACATACTCATTGTTAACGAATTATTCGTTTTATACTTATTTCCTAATATATTTTTATTAT
>JAAYRN010000330.1 GCA_012518765.1 Bacteroidales bacterium | reverse complement strand
GTAAAACAAAAAAATTGCGATTGCGATATGATAGGTAAATTCGTTTATTTTGAAAATGGGGAAGAAATCAACTATTGTGGACATAAACGCAAGAGAAATGCCACTGTTATTATTCCTAGATATGACTTATTATGCGATGCTACTATCAGCTATCCTATTTATGGTGCTATTCCAGAAAAATTTAGAACAAAAGATACCCTTAATGTTACAGTTTGTATTAAAAGCAAAGAACTAAATTGTTTTACTTCTTTTACGCACCCTATTTATAAATTAACATGTATAGAAAAAGTTGATTAAAAAATGAAAAAAAATAGTAATCTTGAACTAATGAAGTATATCTTTGAGTATTAAAAAGAATTTTTCCTTTTCTTCTATAAAAGGGAAATGTGAAGAGTTTTCCATAAGGTATACCTTTGAATACTTTGTAGAACGCTGTTTTTCCATAAACTTTTCAGTTTCTCGCCAAAAACCTATTTTATCTTGTTTACTTGTAATGACATATAAAGGCATTGTTAATAAAAATGAATCACTTAGTTCAAGAGCATTATTGCCTAAATATGTACTCCATATTGATTCTGTATTTTCCATATAATTAGTTATTAAATCCGTAAATTTTTCATAATTATTATATGCTTCTAATGATTTTCGCAAATATTTGATATCTTTCTCTATAGGTCTTGAATGAAAATTAGCTTTGATTTGAGCCTCTATATTATCTTCTCGTGTAGTTACATTATCAAAAAATGTAGTATGTAAAACAAGTGCCATACTATCATATTGATTAACAGATATGCCAAGCGGAGTTGAAACCACAATAGTTGAATGTACAGATTGTGGAAAATTCAAAGCATATAATAATGCTATGAATCCTCCAAATGAATGTCCCAAAACATCCCATTGTTCAATTCCAAGTTTTTTTCTAATATCCTCCAAATCGTATATATCTTGCAATATTGAATATTTCTCTCTTGTTGACTCATCAGACATATAACGACCCCGTAAATCCACATATATCAATGTGTTTTTGTTCACCAATTCTGAAAAATGTGGATGAAAATATTGATGATCAAATAAAGGACCGCCTTGTATTAATAAAAGTGGTTTTCCCTTTCCTTCAATTTCAATCCATATCCTTGTACTATCAGACAAAAGAATAAATCCTTTTTTAGTCAAAGGATAATCGCATTGACAATGTATTCCAAAAGTATCAGAAAAACAAACAACTGTATCAATATAACACAAAACATCCTCATTTATTTTAGCTTTTTTGTTACTACAATTCAGTAGTAAAAAAGCGAGAACAAACAAGAAGAAAAAACTCTTTGTAGACTGCCACACCAATTTTAACATTTAAAGTATTAATGATTTATTGTGCTGAACAAAATCATTCAATTGCAAAGGTATATTTTTTTTCAATATTAAGTTTCTTTTTTATAAAATACTATCATTCACATATCGAAATGTTGTACTTTTGTAAAATCGTGATATAAAAAATATTTTTAATATTGAGGAATAAAAAATTAAAACTTTCCATATTAAAAAAAACACATTATTTTAAAATATAAAAACCGCACATTATGAATTTATTTAAACATTGTTTGATAATTACATTTTTAGCAACAACTTTCACCATGTATGGACAAACTTATTTTCCAAAATCGGAAGAAAGTCCCTACATAGAAGTAACGGGAACCGCAGAACAAGAGGTAATTCCCGATGAAATTTACATAGCAATTACCATCAAAGAAAAATACGCCAACAGGGTTAAAATAAGCATTGAAGAACAAGAAAGCAAACTAAAAGAAGCCATTAAATCTTTGGGCATCAATTTGGAAAACCTCTCCCTATCCGATGCAAGTGCCGATTATGTAAAAATAAAATGGCAGAAAAAAGATGTGCTTACAAGCAAGGATTACACCTTAAAAGTTTCCCATGCAAGTATAGTAGGTCAAGTATTTATGGAATTGGAAAAATTAGAAATTACCGAGGCATCTATATCCAAAGTCAATCACTCAAAAATGGATAGTTTGAAAAAAGAAATCAAAATTAAAGCCATCAAAGACGCTAAGGATAAAGCCGATTATTTACTAAATGCCATTGGAGAACAAACAGGTAAACCACTTATAGTCAGAGAAAATGAAATTTATCCAATCCGAACATTGGCTGCTCCACTTATCAAAAGTAGCCGCTCTGCTGCCAACATCAGCTACGATGCAACGATAGAGGAAGAAAGTAATGAAATTCAATTTCAAAAAATAAAACTTCAAACAAGTATTTACGTTAAATTTTCAATTAAATAAAAAATCACTTTTTTATATCGTAGCATTAAATATGTATCCCTATTTTTCCTGCATATTTTTTGGCTAAACTATTTACATCTTCCGACACCTTGAGTGTGTACACCAAAATCAGCCCTAAGCCCATCACTAAAAAAGTTTTGCCTGTGGCATTTAGCACCAATGCCCACAAGGATTGTAATGAGCTGATAAGCATAGGAGTTAAAAACGTTTTCCACATCCAACTAACACCCAACATAAACCCTATGATAAACACTATTTTCAATAAATTAAACGAAAGCGGAAGCACGTTTAGTTTTATTTTTATAAAGGCTAACAACAATGCAATATAAAAAATATAAGATAAAAACGTACCTAAGGAAGCTCCCGTCATTCCAAAAATAGGAATAAAATACAAATTAGCCATTATTGTAACTATCACCAATCCAAATGTAAACAACAAGGAATAATAATAATGTTTTGAAAAATTCAAGACCGACAGTCCTACTCCAAACGAGCTGTCAATCAGGCGTGCCAATCCTATAAAAAACACCACCCATTTTCCGTTAGCATAAATATGACCGTTGGGTAATATGGCAAAAATAAAATCAATATTTATCCATATCAATAGAAAAATAAAACACCCTATTAAAAACTGATGCAAAGATACTTTTTTACAGAGTAAATTGGTGTGTTTTACATTTTTATCTTTAATGCTTTGTGAAATTTCAGGTAAGGAAATTGCCACCAACGAACGATAAGGAATTTCGACAATAATGGCAATATAAAACGCTATGGAATAAATTCCCGTATCTTCCAATCCTAACTGCCCTCCTACTAAAAAAACGTCTATTTTCCCCATAATACTTCCCGTAAATGTAATCAGAGTTGCAAATAAAGTATAGAATAAGAAAGAGTTACGCAAAGGTTTATGGACAAACGAAAAATTGGGTTTTAAGGAAATTTTTCGCAGACTAAACAAATAAATAAGGTTTAAAACAGTGGCAATTCCGTATACACACACCAACAACACCACGAAATAATCTAAACTAATAAATTTAAACGCATACAGCAAATAAACCACTACCGTCATACATCGTATGCCTATTTCGCGTATAAATTTAGGTACTACTATACGCATCAATACATTGGCGTTGGTTTCAAAAACCACCATGTATAAGAAAAAGAATCCTAAAGGAATGATAAAATAATAATAATCAACAAACAATGCCGAATTTTTGGAAAAATAGGAAGCAATGGGCGATTTAAACAAAATAAAACATAGACTTACCAACAAAAAACCTATGAAAGGAACTAATAAAGTCCAAAAGAAAAATCCATTGTCGTTGTTTTTCTTATCCTTGAAATAAGGGTAAAAACGTATACCCGAAAAGCTAATTCCCAACTGCGACAAAGCTCCAAATATCAATCCAGCTTCCAATAATATTCTCACCAAACCTATTTCTTCAGGTCTTAAAAACTTGGTGGCAATAAAAAAAGTAACCAGAAAGCCTATAAAAGCCCCTATATAATTGACTATCGTTCCTTTGATACTTTGTCGGATAATTATTCCCATATTCTTACAACGAGATTCTTTTGTTTTTAGTTTCTTTTATCTAATCCCCACATTAATTTCTCTCTCAATGTTTTATAGAATGTATGCTGTGGCAGTCGTATTAAGTTCATACAAAAATCTCCTTTAAACACTGTCAAATCTACCGATTGATTGAGTTCGTATGCCTTAGAGTCGCAAGTAAGTGCATATTTTTCACTTCTGCTATCCACTTTAATTTTTATAATACTTGAAGCGGGAACAACCAAAGGACGTACCGTTAACATGTGAGAGGCAATGGGTGTAAGAACAATTACATCTGCATTAGGCATCAAAATAGGACCTCCACAGCCCAAGGAATAAGCCGTTGAACCCGTTGGTGTAGCTATGATCAATCCATCGCACCAATAAGTATTTAAAAATTCATCGTTAATATAAACATATATAGATATCAATCCCAAACTATTACATCGTTGAATACACACATCGTTTAAAGCCCAATTGTTACTGTCTTCAAGTTTGGGTTCAACCTGTAACAACATACGTTTTTCTATTACATAATTCTTGTTTTTTATGTCTACAATAGCTTGCTCTAAAGATTGTATATTTACATTGGATAAAAAGCCTAAGCGTCCAACATTAATCCCAAACATGGGTATACCTGAATCTTTTACAACCGCAATAGCATCTAAAAAAGTACCATCTCCTCCTAAGGTAAATACATAATCGCTTCCTTTTTCAACCTCTTTACCCGAAGTTGAAGAAAAATTAGAGGGAAGTGCCATTTCCTGTCGAATGCTTTCATAAAAAGGCTTATAAACATATATACGTGTGCAGTGAGTAGCCAAAATATTCATAATTTGCCTCAACACAGGATAGCTACTTTTGAGTAAAGGTTTGGCGTATAAACTTATTATCATTGTTATTTTATTTTATTCATTATTGGATACATCATAAGTATCAAGCCTGATATTTACCTCTTTGGTATCATCGCCTGAGGTAGAAATTACACCACTTTTTCCGTTATAAATAGTGTCGCCTATGGTTAGTTCTGCTACTATTTTCCACTCGCCAGCTGTAACATAATCAAACACATATAAGCCATTAGAGTCGGCAAGTACCGAAGATATTTTTTCTTCTTTGTTGTTTTTCAAAACTTTATATTTATACACAAGTGCAGCCGATGCAACACGTTCTTCGTTGTTTTCAGATGGATAGGTAACTTTTCCCTTAATTTGACTGTCAAATTTTTCGCAAGAGGCTATAAAAAAAACTACGCTAATGCACGTTATAATTGTGGTTAATCGTTTCATAAGATATTTTTTTTGCAAAAATACATTATTTTTACTTACTGTTAATTATAGATAATTTAAAATTATATAACAATTGTACCCCTATTTATATTTACATTTTTATTACTTTTGTACTGATATAAAAAGAAGAAAGGTTTAAGATGGAAAAGACTAATTTTATTAGCGAAAATCAAGAAATTGAAGAAGATATACACATAAGTTGTGATCATAGTTTCGAGGCAGACAAAATAGCCTCCAACAAATTTTTATCAAGAGGTTTAACAAAAACCCCCGATACTCAAGAAGACAACAATCATTTATACGCATATTCATGCTGTTCAAAAGCCAACCACGATTGGCTACACGACATACATGAAAATCCATTCCAAAGCATCCGTATAGTTGAAGTTCGTTTTAAAAATGGGCACAAAGACTTTTTTAACATAAACGTTACCAATGAGTTTTACGAAGTAGGCGATATAGTTGTAGTAGAGGCTCTTAGTGGGAATGACATAGGAATTATATCCATGACAGGGCATCAGGTTAAACTACAAATGCAAAACAAAGAAATACAAGAAGTTAGCAAAAGAGTGTTATACAAAGCACGCGTAGGTGACATAGAAAAATGGGTTAATTTGGTAAACAAAGAAGACGATACCATGATGAAATCTCGCTATGCTGCTTGGGATTTAAAACTCAACATGAAGGTAAATGATGTTGAATACCAAGGCGATGGAAGCAAAGCAATTTTTTATTATTCTGCCGATGAACGTGTTGATTTCAGGGAATTAATAAAAATATTAGCCGAAAAATTTCGTATTCGTATCGAAATGCGTCAAATAGGCGTGCGACAAGAAGCTGCACGCTTAGGAGGAATGGGTTCATGCGGTAGAGAACTATGCTGTTCATCTTGGATGAATCATTTTAAATCGGTAAATACAGTTACTGCCAAAACACAACAACTCTCATTAAATCCACAAAAACTTGCAGGACAATGCGGAAAATTAAAGTGCTGTTTAAACTTTGAGTTGGAAACCTACGTAGAAGAATTGAAAAAAATCCCAAGCTCCAACACCATACTTTACACCGAAAAAGGCGAAGCACTTTGCCATAAAATTGACATATTCAAAAGCCTAATGTGGTTTTATTACAAAAACGACTATTCTCACTCCTTGTATGCAATACCAGCCGAACAAGTAAAAGAAATTATTGCAATAAATAAAAAAAGAAGAAAAGTAAAAGGATTGGAAGAATACTCAAAAATAAACCAAGCCAAATACCACGAGGGAGATGTAAATATTGACGACTTGAAAAAAATTAACGATTAAATAATGGCTATGTTTCAGTATTTTAAAAGAAATATTTTTATCCTTACGCTTATTATCTTACTAAGTTCCTGTAACGATAAAGACTACATATACTACGAAAACTACACTATATCGCATGAGAAATGGACAGCCGATAAAGCCCTCCCTTTTGTTTTCAACATAGAAGACACCAACACCACACACGAAATAGGTTTTACCATACGCTATAATAACAACTATGATTATCAGTTGCTTTATCTGTTTATTTACTCCACACTACCCAATGGTAAAGAAATCATCGACACAGCATCTTGCTACTTATTTAAACCAGACGGAAAACCTTATGGAACAGGCAATCGCATCAAAGAATTAAATATCGCTTTTGGAACATTAACATTTCCACAAAAAGGAAAATATACAATGAGAATCAAACATGCAATGCGTAGCGATACCATAAGAGGAATAAATTCCATAGGTATGTTTGTCCGTCCTAAAGAAGACAGTAAACTAAAGAACAACTAAAATGACTGCTAAAAAAAAGAAAAAAACTAAGAAAAAAACATCAGCTCTACATAAGTGGATTTGGATTTCATTTTTTGTCGGATGGGGAATTATTACACTTCTTTTTACATTTATTTCCTTAGGATGGATAGGTTTTATGCCCTCTTTTGAAGAATTAGAAAATCCTAAAACCAATCTCGCTACAGAAATTATTTCCGAAGATGGCTATATATTAGGCAAATACTACATCGAAAACCGCTCAAATGTTTCTTATAATCAACTACCCGAACACCTACTAAATGCACTAATTGCTACCGAAGATGCTCGTTTTTATAGACATTCGGGTATAGACGGGAAAGCCTTGTTTCGCGTAAGCGTTGGACTACTTACCGGCAAACGCAAAGGAGGAGGAAGCACCGTATCGCAGCAATTGGCAAAAAATCTTTTCCCCCGAAACGAAAATCCCAATTTTTTAGAACTGGCACTAACCAAATTTAAAGAATGGGTAGTAGCCGTTAAATTAGAAAAAAACTACTCAAAAAACGAAATTTTAGCAATGTATTTAAATACAGTCGACTTTGGTAATCTTTCGCACGGAATCAAATCGGCAGCCAAAACCTATTTCGATAAAGAACCTAAAGAACTTGATATTCAAGAATCGGCATTATTGGTAGGCATGCTCAAAGCCCCTACTCGCTACAGTCCACGCCGCAATCCCGAAAACGCTCTAAATAGACGAAATACCGTTATAGGGCAAATGACAAAATATAATTTTTTAGATAAAGAATCCGCCGATAGCATCAAAAACATACCCATCGATATGTCGCGATTCAAAGTACAAGACCATAAAGTTGGATTTGCTACTTATTTTCGCGAATATTTGAGAAAAGAAATTACAACTTGGGCAAAAAACAACCCCAAACCAGACGGAACCACTTGGGATATTTATAAAGACGGTCTTAAAATCTATACAACCATCAATTATAAAATGCAAGTTTATGCCGAAGAAGCTGTAGACGAATGGATTAAAAGCAACTTGCAACCCTTGTTTTTTAAACATTGGGCGGGACATAAAAATGCACCTTTTTACAATATCTCGAAAGAAGAAACCGAAACCATTATGGTGCGCGGTATGAAAAATTCATCAAGATACAAAGAATTGAAAAAAGAAGGATATTCTGAAAAAGAAATTCGCGAAATATTCGAAACTCCTATACAAATGTATCTGTATTCACACAATGGAGAAATTGACACCGTATTATCGCCCTGGGACTCCATACGATATATGAAATCTTTTTTAACCTGCGGACTTATGGCTATGGATCCAACTTCTGGACACGTAAAAGCCTATGTGGGGGGGATAGAATACACTCATTTTCAATACGACCATGTGGTGCAAGCCAAACGACAAGTAGGTTCTACGTTTAAACCTTTTGTATATACTTTTGCCATGCAAGAAGGTGAGTATTCGCCTTGTTACAAAGTTCCCAACCTACCCGTACGTTTCGATTTACCCAACGGGGATGTATGGATTCCTAAAAACGCAAGCGATTATAAAGATGGACAAATGGTTACCTTGAGAGAAGCCCTTGCCAATTCGTTGAACTATATTTCGGCATACCTCATGAAACGCTATGGCCCAGCTGCTATTATTCAATTAGTCCGAAAATTAGGAATGACAAGCGACATACCCGAAGTACCAGCTATTAGCTTAGGAGCATGCGAATTGACCCTATACGAAATGGTAGGAGCCATCAATGCCTTCAACAACAGAGGTGTGTATGTAAAACCTATTTTTGTAACCAAAATATGCAACAACAAGGGAAATGTATTGGCACAATTTACAGCTCCGCAAAACGAGGCTATGGACGAAATTTCGGCGTATAAAACAGTCCGACTTATGCAAGGAGTAGTCGACCATGGAACAGCTATTCGCTTGGTTTATAGATATAAATTGGATATGTCCTTGGCAGGTAAAACAGGAACTACCGACAATAATTCAGACGGCTGGTTTATGGGATATACTCCCCAACTAACGGCGGGCGTATGGGTAGGCTGCGAAGATAGGGCTGCACATTTCCGCTCAACCAGTCTTGGACAGGGTGCTAATATGGCTCTTCCGGTTTGGGCTATTTTTGTAAAAAAATGCTACGAAGACAAATCCCTATACTTTTCAAAAGAACAAATTTTTGAAAAACCAAGAGAAAATATCGACATCGAATTTGATTGCAGTAAGTACGTAGGCGAAACCAGTACACGTTCTAAATATAATTTTGATTAAAATCAATAAATTTTTAATCAAGCTATTTTTCCCTTGATTTCGTCAATGCGACACCTTTTTTAATTTGGATTAAATGATTTTCCGATAAATGTTTTTCTTTTCTTACTACTATCAATATCAATGCTAACAATCTTTCCTTCGCATATTTCTTTTTGAATCCAATCAAATAACTTATTATAGTACTGCCTGTTTGAGAAACGAAGAGTTTCTTTATTTTTCTCTTGAAAAGGATTGTATTTAGCATACAGTTCGCCGTCTTTTGGCGTAAGAAAATCGTATTTGATGTACTTATTGTCCATAGAAAAAATATGATATCCACTTGTTGTTTTGCTATGAAAATTTTTTGTAAATCCAATGTAAATAAGGCTCATTTGGTTTAAAAAGCCACAATAATCATTCAAAAAAGTAGCATATCGGAACGGTGGGTTCTCCGCTATGATAATGGGGTAAACTACTCCAAACGACATGCTACTATCCGTAT
>JAAYRN010000329.1 GCA_012518765.1 Bacteroidales bacterium | reverse complement strand
GAAAAACAAAATATTAGCATTCAAGAGGCTACTGATAAAATCATTAAATGGGTAGATGAATTAAAAGAAAAAATAAAAACCGATAAAACTTTCCCTCTGGGAAGTTTGGGTGATTTTTCATTAGATTCAGTGGGTAATTTAATTTTTATTCCATCTTTAGATACCGATATTTCGCCTGAATCCTATGGTTTAGAAAGTTTTACATTTCCACCTTCGTCAATGCACGAAAAAGAAGAACAATCGACAGATGTTGTAGAAGAAGAAAAAAAGATACAACCAACACCCAAAATAAAAAAACGAAAAAGTATAGTTTTATATGTTTTATTGATTATTATTTTGTTGCCTATTATTGGTTTGGGAATTTACGCTGCCTTGTATACTAACGATTTTATACAAATTAAAAAAGATATAAGCTACGAAATAACCCTGTGGTTGCAACAAAAAGAAAACAAATATGTGGAGTCGAAAATAGACACAACATCAAGTTTTGAAGTGTTTGTAGAAGACTCTTACGACTACACTTCTGCTGTATCAGAAATAGATATGAACGAAGAAGTAACCATAGAAGAGACAGAAGAATTTGACGAAATTGAAATAAAAGCACTGCCTGTAAGCGAAATAGGAAATACCTATATTGTGTTGGGTAGCTTTAAAAGCCAAGAAAATGCCCAGGTGTTTTTAATGCAAAAACAAGAAGAGCATCCTAATATAAAAGATTTAGGACAAGGAAAAACATCGGGACTGTGGCTGATAGGATTGGGACCCTACGAAGAAACAGAGGCACAACAATTATTGAATGAAAAGAAAGTAAAAGGGTGGATTTTTAGAAAATAAATGACATGCACAATATGAATCAAATTATATCATTAACAAGCGATTGGGGCGAATCATCTCATTATATAGCCATGTTTAAAGCATTGATATTAAGCAAGGCACCTCATGCTCGTATTGTTGATATTTCTCATAATGTCAGTACGTTTAATTTGGAAATAGGAGCATATATTTTGAGTTCTACTTATCACTTTTTCCCCGAAAAAAGTGTACATGTTTTCAATGTCGATAGCTACAACAACGATCAATCTTCGCGATACTCAATGGCTCGTAGAAATAATACCGTAGACTCATTGCCTTTTGTTGATTACTTGGCAGTTAAATATAAAAACCATTATTTTTTAGCTTTAAACAATGGTTTTTTTTCACTCTTATGCGATGATTTTAATCACATAGAGGAAGTTGTAAAATTGCCCAAATGCGATGATTATAACCATATTAAAACATTTGATGCCATTCCTTTTTTATTACAAGCAGCTGTCGATTTGTCTGAAAATGTGTCGATTAGTAAAATAGGAACTCCTTATCCCATCGAAAATATAGAAACTATAAAAATCAAGACACCTTTGGTGAAATACACCGAAGAAAAAGGAGATGTAATCGTATTTCATATAAAACACATAGATAGTTATGGTAATATTATTACCAATTTACACAAAGATGTATTTGAAAAAGTAGCCAAAGACCGAAAAAAAATACGCCTATATATACATGAATTGGGCGATGAAATGAAATTTCAAATTGTTGATTCTTATTCTGATGTAGCAAAATACACCTCTCCTATAGTGTTTTTTAATATAGCAGGATACATGGAAATTTCTTTTAAATTTTCTAAATTAGCAAATTATTTGGCAATAGATATGTTTGATATTTACGAACAAAAAATAACCCTATATTTCGAAGAAAATAAAAAAAATATAAAATCATGATAGACAAAGAATTATTGAAAAGTAGATTTATTAAATACATAGGAATCGATACTCAGTCTGATCCTGAATCAGAGAGCTTCCCCAGTACCGAAAAACAAAAAACACTTTCAGCCTTATTGGTAGAAGAGTTAAAAGCCATGGGCATAGACAATGCATACATGGATGAGTTTGGATACGTAATGGCAAGCATACCCGCTAATACCGACAAACCCATACCCGCAGTTGGATTTATAGCTCACGTAGATACAGCCCCTGATGCAGATGGAAAATGTTTAAATCCGCAAATTATTGAAAACTATGACGGTACAGACATTACTCTCCATGCAGCTAATCAATTATATTTAAAACCAAGTGAGTTTCCCGAATTGTTGGACTATATAGGTAAAACCATCATTTGTACTGATGGAACAACCCTATTAGGTGCTGACGATAAGGCTGGTATAGCCGAAATTATGACAGCCATGAACTACATAATGAAGCATCCCGAAATAGAACACGGAAAAATATGTATAGGATTTACCCCGGACGAAGAAATAGGATGCGGTGTAAACCATTTCAACGTGTCTAAATTTGGAGCCGATTACGCCTACACCGTAGACGGAGGAAGAATAGGGGAGTTGGAATATGAAAATTTCAATGCCGCCGAAATAAAAATAAATATACAAGGAAGAAACTTACATCCCGGCTATTCAAAAAATAAAATGATAAATTCACAATTGATTGCCATGGAGTTACATTCCTTGCTCCCTTGCGACCAGCGACCCGAATATACGGTTGATTACGAAGGTTTTTACTTATTAGTAAAAACGACGGGAACGGTAGACGAATCCTTTATGCACTATATAATCAGAGATCACGATAGGAAAAAATTTGAGGAAAAGAAAGAATTTATAGTGAAAGTATGCGACTTTTTAAATAATAAATACGGCGAAAATACCATACAATACACCCTGAAAGATCAATACTATAACATGAGAGAAAAGATTGAAGATGTGATATTTATAGTAGATGCTGCCAAAAAAGCAATGCTTGCAGCAGACGTAAAACCTTTGATAGTTCCCATTCGTGGAGGAACAGACGGAGCACGCTTGTCGTATATGGGATTGCCCTGTCCAAATATATTTGCAGGAGGACATAATTTTCATGGAAGACACGAATACGTGGTATTTGAATCTATGGTAAAAGCTACTGAGGTTATCATAAATATTGTAAAAGAATATGTTAATCTAAAGAAATAAAAGTGTTTGTTTGCTGATTTTGTGAAAAATAATTGTTTCTTATTGCGAATTTTAATATCTTTGTTATGAATTTAATAAAAGTAACCAAATTCACAAAACAGACTGAATGTTATGTGATTATAATAAATTAACGAAAATGAAAAATGTATGTATTTTAGGTGCGGGTTTGGTTTCTATGCCAATTATTCGCTATTTAT
>JAAYRN010000328.1 GCA_012518765.1 Bacteroidales bacterium | reverse complement strand
GTCTGAATCGCAGGTGGGTATAATTAAATATACTTTATCGTTTCTGCGTACAACAGAGTGGGTGGGTATGGAGCATATATTTCCTTTTTGGGCTGTAGGTACTTGTTGTAAATTTACCCTTATTTCTTGTATATTATCCTCGTATACGCCTGTAGTAGGACCTATAATTAATATCTCATCTTGTGTGTTTAATTCATGACTTTCCATTAATATTTCGGCTACCTTGAGTTTATGGAAATAATTGGTAACTCTACCTACGTATATTTTTGTTTTAGTAGCTTGTGAACCGTATCTATTTGTCCATTCACCCATCTTGCGTCCCGAATAGTATCCATCCCAAAAGTCGCGATTATATACTGTACGCAAATCTTCTGTCCATTTTTTTACATTTTTTTCGTTATAAGCTCCGCTAAAATAGGCATCTACAGCCTGACGGTAAATGGATGTTGTTTTTTTGACATATTCGGGTGAGCGTCCGCGTCCTTCTATTTTCAATACCGATACTCCTGCTTCTATGATTTTATCCATAAATCCGATGGTACACAGGTCTTTTGGCGATAAAATATATTTTTCGTTTACCAATAATTCTATTTCATTGTCTGTATCTTTTACATTGTATAAACGTCTACAGGGTTGTAAACAAGCACCTCTGTTGGCGGAGTAGGCAAAGTTATCTAAACTCAAATAGCATTTTCCCGAAATAGCCATACACAAGGCTCCGTGTATGAAAATCTCAATTTTCACCAAATTTCCCGAAGGTCCACACAGGTTTTCTGCTTTTATTTGAGATACTATATCGGCTACTTGTTTTAGGTTTAACTCGCGTGCCATAACCATGGTGTCGGTATATTGAGCATAAAAACGTACGGCTTCCATGTTAGTTATATTGCATTGGGTAGAGGCGTGTACGTTTATATTCATTTCTCTTGCCAACTTGATAACAGCCCAATCGGAAGCGATTATAGCCGTTATTTGATGTCTTTTTGCATGGGTGAGCAATTCCCTCACATCTTCTATTTCGTGGTCGTATATAACTGTATTTACGGTTAAATACGTCTTTATTTCATGCTTTTTACAAATTTGATTGATTTCTCTTAAATCATCAACGGTAAAATTGACGGTAGAGCGAGAACGCATATTTAGTTTGCCTATTCCAAAATAAACAGAGTTTGCTCCACCTTGAATAGCAGCCATTAATGACTCTTTAGAGCCAACGGGTGCCATGACTTCGACTGGATTGTTTTTTATATTTACTTTCATTATTGCAAAAGTATAAAATAAAATGAAGGCAAGTAGAATATGTGCATCAAAATTGCAATAAAAAAATAAAATCATTTGATTATCAGTGAAGTATGCTTAGTGTGGGTTTATATTTTTTAAAACAATCAAAATGAATGATTTTTTTTATATTTTTGCACTCAGTTTAAAATAAATACTATAATTAACTTAATCTTATTTTTATTATGTTTAAGAACCAACCAAAAGGATTGATACCAGCGGCATTAGCTAATATGGGCGAACGCTTTGGTTTCTACACGATGATGGCAATTTTGACGTTGTTTTTGATGTCAAAGTTTGATATGACTGGCGACGAAGCTGGTCGTTTGTACTCAATTTTCTATGGAGCTATTTATATTTTGGCTCTTGTAGGAGGTTTGATAGCCGATGCTACAAAAAGATACAAAGGCACGATTATAACTGGTTTAGTTATTATGACCTTGGGTTACGTGTTTTTGACAGTACCAGCTTTAATAACAACTCAATACGTTGCCTTAGCAGCTTTATTAGTAATTGCGTTTGGTAATGGTCTTTTTAAAGGAAATTTGCAAGCCGTTGTTGGACAGCTGTACGATAACGAAAAGTACAAAAACCTAAGAGATTCTGGTTTCCAAATTTTCTACATGTTCATTAACATTGGAGGTATGTTTGCTCCTTTTGCAGCTATCTCTGTACGTAATTGGTTTGTAAGGTCTCAAGGATTTGCATACCATCAAGACCTACCACAACTGTGTCATCAGTTTAATAAAGGGTCTATGTCAGAAGAGGTTATGAGTGGTCGATTTACCGAATTAGCTACTCAAGTTTCAGGAGGTACAGCACCAACTGATTTGTCTGTTTTTGCAAACAGCTATTTAGAATCTTTTAATACTGGTTTTCATTATGCTTTTTCTGTGGCTATCGTTGCCATGCTTATTTCATTGGTTATTTTCTTGATATTCAAGAACTCATTACCCAATCCAGCATTGAAAGCTAAACCCGTAGAGGGTGATAATACTACCATGTCTAAAGAAGAAATCAAACAAGATGCAAAAGAAATCAAACAACGTATTATGGCTTTAATGGCTGTGTTTGGTATTGTTATATTCTTCTGGTTCTCATTCCATCAAAATGGACTGACACTTACTATGTTTGCTAAGGATTATACTTTATTGAAAATAGGTAACATACAGCTTTCTGCTGAAATTTTCCAATCGATTAACCCATTTATTGTTGTATTTCTAACTCCTCTTATTATGTGGTTCTTTGGTCATTTGGCTAAAAAAGGGAAAGAACCTTCTACACCTAAGAAAATTGCCATAGGTATGGGAATTGCAACTTTTGCTTTTATTATAATGGCACTTGGCTCTATAGGTTTACCCAAACTTAATGAAGTAACAGCTATGGGTGGAATGCCTGATGCTATGCGAATTACTCCTTTATTGCTATTTGCTACATACTTCATTCTTACAGTGGCTGAGTTATTTATTTCTCCACTTGGATTGTCATTTGTATCCAAAGTAGCTCCAACACACTTGCAAGGATTGATGCAGGGAGCGTGGTTGGGAGCAACAGCCATTGGAAATTTCTCCTTATTCTTAGGAGCTATAATGTATGAAAGTATATCAATTTCATTGACTTGGACTGTATTTGTTACGGTTTGTGCCATTTCAATGATTGTGATGTTCTCTATGGTTAGCTGGCTTGAGAGAGTAGCTAAATAATATTATATATATACCAAAACTAAAAAGGAGAGTATTTGATTTTCAAATTACTCTCTTTTTTTATTGTAAAATAGTAAAATAGACATCGAAAGTAAACGTTATTAGATGTAAGTTTTATAATTGAATGTATGTTTTTATTATCCAAATTAGAGAAATATAATGTAATTTTAGCATCAAAATCTCCTCGTAGACAGGAACTGTTGTCTCAATTAGGCGTTCGTTTTACAGTTTGTGATAGCTTTATTAATGAGACTGTGCCACAGGGTTTAACACATCAAGAAACAGCACAATACTTGGCTCAACAAAAAGCTGAAGAGGCTTACTATATGTTTAAAAACAAAAAAAATCTACTTGTAATCGGAGGCGACACCATTGTAACCCTAAACGATATTATCATGGGGAAACCTAACAATAGAAAGCAGGCAATGGATATGTTGCGTAATTTATCGGGGGAAAGTCATCAGGTTATTAGTGGAGTTTCTATGGTTACAAAAAATAAAACCATAACCAATTACGATGAAACAACTGTTTTATTTGAAAGCCTTTCAGACGAAGATATTTTGTATTATGTAGATAAATATATGCCTTACGATAAAGCGGGTGCATACGGTATTCAGGAATGGATAGGGTGTAGGGGAGTGAAAAGTATAGAGGGTTCTTATTTTACAGTAATGGGAATGCCTACCAATTTGATTTGGAGTATGCTACATGAAGTTACAGGTTGATGGTTTGATAATTGTGTTTTTATAAAAATATATCATGCGTATACGAACACTATCTTTTATTTTATTATTAAGTTTTACTTTAAGTGCCTATTCTCAATCTCTTATAGATGAGCAAAAAGCTAAACGATTTGTGAGTTTGGCTGAAGGTGCTTTACATGAAAAAAACTATGATTCGGCTTTGTTTTATTACCTTCAAGCAGATTCAATTTGTCCATCTTTGATGGATGCCACTACCTACAACAATATGGCAGGTGTGTATTACCTTTTAAAACAGTACGATAAAGCCATATATACCTGTAAAAAAGCTATAAATTTAGATTCAATAAATATAAAATCTTATTTTAATTTAGCTGCTGCCTATACAGCTTCGGATAGTTTGAAAAAAGCTATTGAGGTGTATAATAAGATTATAGCATTGGATTCGTTGCAAAAAGATGCTCTGTTTAATATGGGGACTTTGTATTATAAATTAAAAGATTATAAAAACACAGTAGATAGTTACATCAAAGTGCTTGATATTGATACCAATGATAGTAAAATATACGTAAATATTGCCATTGCTTATGCCAGCATGGGAAACAATGATAAACTATTAGAATACATGCGTATAGCTGCTAAAATGGGGGATGAAGAGGCTCAGGAGTTTTTGTCTAAAACAAGAAAAGAATGGTAGATGTTTTTTTATTTTCCTACCAATTGTAAATAAGCTGTACGTTTTTGAAAATAATCAATATATGCATCTAAATAATCGTTTTGTTTTTGCTGTAAAGTACTTTGGGCATCCAATAACCCTGATAAACTAATAACTCCAGAATCATAGCTATCGCTTGAAACTCTTAAATAATCGTTGGCTTGTTTGATAGCTAATTGTGAGATTTGTAATTGCATATAGGCTTCATTAACTTCATTCCATGCTTGTTCGGTTTGTAGCGTGAGTAATTCGAGGGTGTTTGTATAATTATTTTCATTGATTTTTGCTTGTAGTTTTTGTTTTTTTATAGCATACGAACCTCCCCACCAATCGCTTATAGGCACACTAAGTGTTCCATAAATGAATCCAGCTTTATTTTGAGAATTAGTCATTCCCAAATAGATAACAGCAGCTCCTACGGCAAGAGTAGGTAGGCGTTTTCCAACTTCCATTTTGGTTTGGTAGTTAGCTACTTTTTTCTGACAATCTAATAGTTGTATTTCTAAACGTTGACTAACTGCTTCCTCTGGATTGATGTAATCTTTATCGGGAGGGTCGGGGAGGGCGAGGGAATCGTAGGAAAGGGTAAAGTCCTGCTCTTTTAGGTTAATGTATTGTTTGAGTGTATGTTTTGTTATTCGTATTCCATTTTCTATTTGGAGCTTACCGCTTAATACTTCTTGTTGTTTGAGTTGAACTTTTAAAAAATCGTTTTGATTGATAATTCCTTCTGTAACAGAAACTTCTACATCTTTATATATTTTGTCCAACTGCAACGAAATGGTATTGATTGTTTTTAGTTTTTCCTCTAAAGAAACGATTAACCAAAAATATTCCTCTACTTTTTTTCTTATTTCATTTTCGTTTAAACTTACTTGCAATCTTTCTGCTTGAAGTCCTATGTTTGCCAATTTGTTACCATAAAAAATTTGTCCTCCTACGAAAATAGGTTGTACAGCAGAAACCCCTGTTAAAAATCCTTTTTTAATAAAGGAATAATCCATGCTTACTGTACTTGATGTAGGGGTAGAAGGTGTGTAATCGTTTATAGTAATTTCCAAATCTGGGCTTAAATATCCTTGAAACTGGGTTTGAAATCCCATTAAGTTAGCTGAAATTTGAGGAAAGTAGTTGGTAAAAGCTTCTTTTTTAGTTAGTCTTGCCATGTCTACTTTTAGCAGTGCATTTTTTCTTTCGGTGCTGTGTTCCAAAGCCAACGCAATACAACTATCTAAGGTTAGCGATTTCTGTGTATAGGAAAACACACAGAAAAATAAAAATAATATGGTAAATGTAACTTTTTTCATTAATCTAATCTTTTGAATACTAACCAATAAGCAACAGGTAAAACTGTAATTACAAACAGCATAGACAACCATGTTCCAAAACAAATCACAACGCCCATAGGCGACCAAAGTTCGCTATTGCTAATAATCATGGGTACAACTCCCATAGAGGCGGCGGCAGAAGTTAGAAAAATAGGTCTAATTCTTCGTTTACCTGCTTCTACGGCAGCTACATAAGCCGTTTTATGATGACGCAAACGTTGTTCTTCTGCATAGTCGTACATAATAATTCCATTTCTAACAATAATACCCATCAGTGCAACTAAGCCCAACACAGAGGTCAGTGTATAAGGTTTATTCATGATTAAAATACCGAGCGAACCTCCAAATACCGATAAAGAAGCAACACTTAATATAAGTAAGGCTAAATTTATTTTTTTGAAATGGAATACTAAAATCATAAAAATAATGGCAACTGCAAATATAAGTCCGTTAATAATCATGGTTGTTAAGCCTTCATCTTGCTCGCGAACTCCGCCCCATTCCAAGGTAACACTTTCGGGAAGTTTTATGCGTTTATTTATGTAATAATCTAACAATGAAGTTGTTTTTGTTACATTACGATTGCGTTTAACATCGGCAGATAAGGTTACACAATAATTTCCATTTCGTCTAACAATTTGGTCGGGATTAAAACCTACTGATGTAGTAGCTATTTGACGCAAGGGAACCGATGTGCCAATCATTGTGGAAATATATTCGTTGGGAATATCGCTGAAATTAGGCTGTTTTTCGTTTTTTGTTTTCAATACTACGTCTACCGAATATTCATCTTCCCAAATAGAGGTAATAGGTATTCCATCACTGAAACGTAAAGCTAAATTGTTAGACACGTCTATTTTGCTGATACCTAAATTATTAGCTTCTGTATTGTTGATTTTTACATTGACACTCGGTTGTTCGTCTCCAAAGTCGGATAAAACAAAAAGTAATTCTTTTCTTTTCTTCATTTCATTTTTCACCATTTCTTTGGCTTGAAATAAATCGTTCAAATTATTACTTTTCAAACGAATTTCAATGGGATGGGCAGCGAAAATAAAATCTAATTGCTTAAATCGTACAATTGCATTGGGAAAATAATTGACATATTTATCTGCATATTCATCCAATATTTCTACGGTAGTTTTGTAATTAGTTGTATTTACAATAAACTGTGCATAATTTTCACTGGGCATATTGGGAGCATAGCAGGTATGAAATCGAGGCGAGGAAGTACCTATAAATGAAGTGATTGATTTTATACGTTTATCTTTGTTTAATATGTTTTCTAAGGAATCTGCTACTTTTTCGGTAACCGATAGGGGTGTACCTGTAGGTAAATAAAATTCAACGGCAAATAAATTTCGTTCTGTATTGGGCATCATTTTTTGAGGCAGATTGAAAAATATAACTATTCCCAATAAAAAAGCTCCTATAGCCGAACCCATAATGATGCGAGGGTGTCGAAAGGCTATGTGTATTAATTTGTCGTAACCTCCTTGTATTTGATCAGATATATTGATACTAAAGCCTTTGGTTTTCTTTACTTTTTTTAGTCCTGTTTTAATAAACGAATACTGTATTAATGGAATCAATAACACGGCAACTAATAGTGAAATAAACAAGGTAATGGTAACTGTCCATGGGAAACTTTGCATGAAGTCGTTAAAAATACCTGTAGTTGTAAACAAAAAAGGATAAAAAGTAATACTTATTGCCAAAGTAGCTGATAATACAGATTTGAACAATTCGTTTGTGCTACTGATAGATGCATCCCAGCGGGGTATATTGTGGTCTAATTTTTCTAAATAATTATCGATAATAACTACAGAGTCGTCTACAATAATACCCAATACGACCATTAAGGCGGCTAATGTTACCGTATTTAACTCAAAACCAAATGCGTATAAAATACCTAAGGTAATAAAAATAGTAATGGGTATGGTCATAGCGGCTATAGACGACACACGCAAGGGTTGCAACAGCATAAGTACTATCAGTACGGTGCAAATAGCTATGAGTATCTCTTTCAGAAAGCTTTTAACTGAATCGTTAACCACTTCGGGTTGGTCTGCTATTTTATTGATACACACATCGGGAGGTAGCTCTTTGCGAAATTCATCCAATACCTTGTCTACTTCTTTTCCGTATTGGATGATATTTTTCCCTTCTTGCATTTCCAATGAGAGTAAAATACTTTTATTGCCTTGATTTTTTATATAACTGTTAGATTTACAATACTCTCTTTTAACAGTTCCTATGTCTTTTAAACGTATGGAATGCCCTGTTGGGTCAATGTATACGATTTGTTCGGCTATATCCTTTTCGTTTTTAAAGGTTTCTGATACATGTATGGGAGCCATGATTTGGTCGTTGTCGACAATGCCACTTGTAGTCATAATCCCTTGTGTAAACAAAGTAGCCAATAGGGTAGTGGAATTAATGCCGTATGCTGCTAATTTATCTTTATCTAAGTAAACCGAAATTTGCTCGTGTTGTAATCCATAATGTCTTATGTTTGAGACAGATTCTATTTGGCGTAGTCTGTTTTCTAATTCTTCTAAATATTCCTCCAATTCGCGATACGTTTTATCGTTGGATTCCATGGATATTAATAAAGCTGAAGTTTCGCCAAAATCATTGTTGGCAACCAAGGCAACTACTCCAGACGGCAGGGTCATTTTAAATTCAGCCAAACCGTGTCTGAATTTTGACCAAAACTCATCTTTGTTTTTTATATTATCTGTAAGTTCTACTACAAATATAGCCAATCCGTTTTTGGAAATAGAGTAGGTACTTTCTTTTTTAACTTCCTTATAGCTAAGCAAATATTTTTCCAAAGGTCGGGTGAGTTGTTTTTCTACTTCTACAGAGGATGCTCCGGGATAAACGCCTATTACCAAGCCTTGTCGAATGGTAAAGACAGGAAATTCCTGTTTGGGCATAATTATCAAAGAATAAACACCATACGCCATTAGCATAGCTGTAAACAGATACACTATCTGTTTGTTTTTCATCGAAAATTCAACTATGCGTTCTATGGTAGTTTTCATTGAATAATAAGTTGGGTGTTTTCACTTACTTTTTGATAACCTTTTACAATTACCGTGTCGTTTTCTTGCAATCCTCTTTGTACCACTATGCCAAAATCGGTTAATTCGCCAATTTCAACAATTCGTTTGTGGGCTTTATTGTTTTTAACAGTCCAAACAAAATATTCGCCCGTATGCGATAATTTAACAACTTGAACTGGAAGTACAATGACTTGCGATGTATCGCCCGATACAAATTGAACTTTACATATCATGCCGGGCATTAGTTTTTTATCTTTATTGGCAATGGGTATGTTGATGTTGTAGGTATGTGTAATGAGATTAGAAACAATTCCTTTCATATCAACTTGTCCTTCAAGCTCCATATTATCCAAAGCCGATATGCTTATTTTTGCTTTTTGTCCAAACTTTATAGATGATATTACATTTTCGG
>JAAYRN010000327.1 GCA_012518765.1 Bacteroidales bacterium | reverse complement strand
TAGCTCACACTTTTCCCATCGAGTTGAAAATTGCTCAAAAATCAGGAGTTAAGTTGCTGTTTATGTTTGCGTTTCGCTTTATTTGCGGTATTTTATTTGGCATCATTTTACACCTTATTTATTCTTATTTCCAAGTGTTGCAAGAGCCTGTTCATTTTTCTCAAACCATGACCCTACAAGACACTTCGTGGAAGGGGTGGATACTACATGAATTGAAAAATTACAGCATCATAGCTACCATTATTTTCGGGCTGATAACGCTCATGCGTTTATTGGAACTTTCTGGCTTATTAGCGTGGATAAACAAAGCCTTGCGTCCTTTACTTAAAGGATTAGGTATCAGCGAAGATGTACTCTCGATAACACTTATAGGACTTACGTTGGGCATAGCCTACGGAGGCGGTTTGGTTATTGAAGAAAGTAATAGAAAACAAATAAAACCCAAAGATATTTTTTATTCTTTGGTGCTGATGGGATTGTTTCACAGTATATTTGAAGATACTTTGCTCATGCTCGGAGTAGGAGGACATTATTCGGGCATTATCATTTTTCGATTTGTCATGGCATTTGCCATTACATTTTTAGTCGTAAGATTGACTAAAAACATGAATGACACTGTGTTTAATCGTTTATTTATCACTAAAAATTACATTAAAAAAATAGAAAAATTAAATTCATCCACATGAAAGCAATGATATTAGCAGCGGGATTAGGAACTCGTTTGCAACACCTAACACAAGATAAACCCAAAGCCTTGGTCGAAGTAAAAGGCATGACTTTATTGGAAAGAAGTATTCATAAACTAATACAAGCAGGTGTAAATGAAATAATTATAAACATTCATCATTTTGCACCCTTGATGCGAGATTTTATTAACCAACATCCTTTCGAGGCTCGTATTTCTTTTTCGGACGAAACTTCGCTTTTGCTTGACACAGGCGGAGGCATCAAACAGGCTGCTTGGTTTTTTGACGACAATAAACCCTTTATAGTTTACAATGTGGACATTCTCACCGATTTAATCTTAAAAGCCATGTATAATTTTCACAATAAAAATCAAAATTTGGTTACCCTCGCTGTTCGCAACCGCAACACACAACGCTACCTTTTGTTTGACAGCAACATGCGTTTGTGTGGAAGATATAATGCAAAAACTGAGAAAAAAACATTAGTTGTAGATACAAATACGCCTTGCGAAGCATTTGCATTCAGCGGCATACATGTTATTTCACCCGAAATATTTTCACTTATGCCTGCTCAAAAAGTATTTTCTATCACCGATTTATATGTAGAAATAGCCCGTAATCAAAATATTACAGGCTATCTACATAATCAAGGATTTTGGATGGATATGGGAAAACTGCAAAGTTTGGAAGATATAAACTCAATATTAATATGATAAATATGTATCACAGAAAAACCTCTGTGTAACTCTGTGCCCTCTGTGATAAAAAAATCTATGATAAAATACTCACCACAGAGAACACGGAGAATCACAGAGGAAAAAACAAATATGATGGAAATAAATAAAATAACAGAAAAAATTATTGGTTGTGCCATTGATGTGCATAAACAATTAGGTCCGGGTTTACTTGAAAGTGCTTATGAAGAATGTTTATTTTATGAGCTTAAAAACATAGGACTTGAAGTAAAAAAACAACTTGCATTGCCTCTTGTATATAAAGAAATAAAATTAGATGCAGGTTATCGCATTGATTTAATGGTTGAAAATAAAATTATTATTGAAATAAAATCAGTTGAAACCATAGCCGAAATACATAAAGCACAATTGATGACTTATATGAAATTAGCAAACATAAAAGTTGGGTTGTTAATGAATTTTAATGTAACTAAATTAAAAAATGGTATAGTACGGTGGATAATATAATATATATCACAGAAAAAGCTCTGTGTAACTCTGTGCCCTCTGTGGTAAAAATAAAATAAAAAATTATTCACATGATTTTATTTTCTATTTTTGCAATAAAGCAAGCACTATGAAAACAAGTATTTCACAATGGGCTGAAAATGACCGTCCCCGCGAAAAAATGATAAGCAAAGGATGTGCTTATTTGTCTGATGCTGAACTTATAGCAATTTTAATTTCTTCGGGAAACCGCGAAGAAAGTGCCGTTGATTTGGCTAAACGTATATTAGCCGACAACAACAATAGTTTAGTCGAGCTTTCGCAGATTGACATAAAAAGATTTATGCAATACAAAGGCATAGGCGAAGCCAAAGCCGTCACCATTGCTGCCGCACTTGAATTAGGAAGAAGACGCAGAGAATCAGAAATATTGGAGCAAAAGAAAATTACTTCAAGTCGAGATGCTTATCAGTTTATTTATCCCAATATAGCCGAAATTCCTCACGAAGAATTTTGGGTTATTTTATTGAAAAACAACAAACAAATCATAGGAAAATGGCAAATAGGCGTAGGTGGATTTACAAGCACCATAGCCGATCCTAAGAAAATATTTTCACAAATTCTATTACATAATGCCACTGGATTTATCATTTGCCACAATCACCCTTCGGGAAACGTAACTCCCAGTGCCTCGGATATAAAGCTAACAAAAGACATACAATTGGTAGCCCAAGCATTGAAAGTTGACTTAGTCGATCATTTAATCGTAAGTTATAAAGGTTATTATAGTTTTATAGACGAAGGAGATTTATAAAAACCATCATTCTACAGCCTTGCCCAACAAGGTGGCTGTGGTGCAACTTTCGACTTTAACTTGCACATAATCACCAATAATATTATTTGTCTTAGGAAAAACAATAACTTTATTTTGGCTATTTCTGCCCGAATAAAAATCAGCAGAGCGTTTGGAGTTGCCTTCAATTAACACCTCAAAAGTTTTACCCACATCTGCTAAATTACTTTGGTGAGAGGAGGCACGTTGCAGGGCTATAATTTCTTCTAATCTTCTCGTTTTCACATTATCGGCAACATCATCTTTGAAATGTTTTTCGGCAAAAGTTCCACTTCGTTCCGAATATTTAAACATAAAGGCATAATCGTAGCCCACTTGTTCCATTAGCGATAAAGTGTCGCGGTGGTCGGCTTCGGTTTCTCCGCTAAATCCTGTAATTATATCGGTAGAAATGGCTGCATTGGGTATGTATTTTCGTATGGCATCAATTCGCTCTACATACCATTCACGCGTATATTTTCTATTCATTTTCTGCAACATAGCATTACTCCCCGATTGTGCTGGCAAGTGAATGGATTTGCAAATATTGGGATAAGTTGCCATGACTTTCAACAAATCGTCCGATAAATCCTTAGGATGAGAAGTTGCAAAACGCAACCTCAAACGAGGGCTAAGTTTAGCCACTTGTTCCATCAGTTGAGGAAATCGAAAATCAGTTTCCCAAAGGTATGAATTTACATTTTGTCCCAACAGGGTTACTTCTTTGTAACCACTGTCAATCAATAATTTAACTTCCGATACTATGGTTTTAGGATTACGACTACGCTCCCGTCCGCGCGTATAAGGAACCACACAGTAAGCACAATAATTATTGCAGCCCCGCATGATTGAAATAAACGCCGACAGGGCATTTCCATCGTAACGAATGGGTGTAATGTCATCGTAAGTTTCTATGGTAG
>JAAYRN010000326.1 GCA_012518765.1 Bacteroidales bacterium | reverse complement strand
TTTTCTGGTAAGTAGTTTATAAAATCAGTGGGTGCAACAAATCGCATTGCCTGCTTTAATTGCTTGTACCTATCTGTACTTTTGTGTACTCCTTCGTCGTAATTTTCACTATGATCGGTAATAATAAGTCTTGATATTTTCTTTTTATCATGTTCCACAATTACAGTTTGTTCTTTTTTACCTCTATAGTAGACTTCTATTTTTTCAAGCAGTGATTTGTTGTAGGTAAATTCGGTATATCCACGTTCAGCACCTGCACGGTACTCTATAGTCTTAGCTATCTGCCCTTTGTTATACTCAAACACCTCATACTCATCTCCATCTTTGCCATAAGAAATCATTTGTAACTTATTGCCGTCCCATGTCCATGTTTGCGACAATACTTTTTCGCCATCTTCTTCTTCATAAATTTTACTGATTTTTTTAGAGGGTTTGTACACACCCTCTTTGTTACAGGAAGTAACAAATGCTGCAAATAATGCAAGCGTCAATACTGAAATAACATACTTTCTCATAATATTAAAATTTTTAAGTTTTTTATTTTGCAAATGTATACATTTTTTTTAATATATCTTCTCATTTATTTAAAAAGATTTCACTGCCCGTGCAAATATGGCTATCTTATTTATTTTCAAGGCATAATATTCTATTTCTCCATTTAAGAAATTTCCGTGATAGGCTTCGTATTTTCCATATTCGGTTGAAGTCCAATACATTTTACCAAACATAACTTCCGTTCCTATGCTTTCAAATACTTTATTTAAGATGGCTCTTTCTTCCAATATGTCTTCCATTTCGAGCTTAGATGGTAAATACCAACCCGAAACACCTATTTTATTTTTATCATCACACCACGCAAAAGCGGGAAATTTATCTCTCCAATCGTCTTGTGTTTGTATTTTTTTCATATTTTCCATACCGCTGATTGAATCGTTGGCATCTGTTAATAAGGTGTCGCCCCATTCACAGGCTATTTCGTTAAACGACAATATCATACCATGCAAGCCTCCTTCCGATATTTTATAAACAATTCCCATTACTCCGTTTTCTGAATAAATATCTCCCACTTTATAAGGGTAGTTTGTTGTCTCTTCAAAATCTGTTATACAAGAACTTAATAGTAATAAAAATCCGAATAGTATATATATATTTCTCTTTATCATAGTCGTGTGTTATTTATTTTAATAAACCTAAAGCCATACCTACACCTGCATTTACCTCAAAATAAGGCGACTTGCCGCCAATGGGTAACATGGCAGCACCTACCGAGACAGTGAGCATGGAAATTTTCACCATAACTCCCGCTTCTAATTCAATGGAGTTGTATTTGTTATAGTAATATTTTTCGGCATACAAACCTCTTGATGATTCGTAACATGTAACATCCATTTGTTGTCTTCTACTTCCATAACCAATTCCGAAATTCAAATACACAGGCTCAATCGTAAGCATGTATACACCCACTAATCCTCCGTAACGTTGCCATTTTATTTTTTCTATTTCTCGGAAATTTGGATTAAAACCCAAGGGTATTTTATATCCCGACCTGAAATTAAAATTCGTTTTTCCTTTTACATAAACACCTACTTTTGACAACATTCCTACGTATATTTCGCAGGGATTGATTAGCATTTGATTGTTAATCAAAGGAAAACTCACGTTATATCCTAATAAAATTGTTTGATTAAAAGATGAAAAATCTTTGTATCGTAAATCGCGATTACTGTAGGAAGTATTAGTTGCATTTAGTTGAAACAATGCTAAAATACATATAGTTATAAATAAAAGTTTTCTTTTTTTAGAATAGTTCATGTTTAGTTTTATTTAGCTGGAGTTCTTGCAAATCGTTCTGCTATTTTAAAAAACAAATCGGTAAACATAATTTTTCCATTTACATTAGATTCTATATGTTTGACAGATTCGTTAAAATATCTGTAAAAAAGCATACCGTTTGACCTGTTTATATACGTTATAAATTTGGGTAAAGATTCTTTTTCTTCCGGCGTGTATTTCAATATCTTTTGTAAATCATAATCCCACAACATACATTTTCTTATAAAAGAAATGGCATATCTTAAAAAATCTTTTTGTCCTTCCCTACCCAAGTTTTCCATGGTTTTTATAAAATCTACCATCTTAGCAAGTTCGAAGTTTTTACTTGAAACAGCTAAAAGGTAAGCAAGCCGCATAAACTGTAAAAATAAGTTTAATTTTTCGCTTTCATTGTCATCATTTATATCGTAATTATAAGCGGTTGTCAGGTTGTTTTCCGCCAAAAATGCTATGCGTTGGGCGGTTTCAGCATCGTATTTTTTTTGAGTCATTAATACATTTACTATCTCTTCGGTAGGTAAGTTATTTACTTTTACCAACTGAGAACGAGAGAGTATGGTGTCAATAATTTGTTCTTGTTTGTCGGTAACTAATAAAAATAATGTTTTTCCATCGGGTTCTTCAAGTGTTTTCAACAGTCGAGGAGCTGCGTCGTAACGAAGTTTGTCTACCTTCCATATTATAAAAACCTTATATTCTGATTCATAGGGTTTCATGGATGCTTTATTGATAATTTCTTCCGTATCTTTTACATTAATGATGCCTTGTTTGTTTTCCATTCCTATTTTCTGATACCAATCTTGTTCGGTAAAAAGAGCGTGATTTTCCATAATCATTTCTCTCCATTCTGCATGGAAATCAGAGCTTTTATCTCTACCTTTCATGGATGCACTCGGAAAATAAAAATGTAAATCGGGATGAGCTATATGTTGATATTGCACACAAGAACTACACACACCACACGAATCGCTATCTGTTCGGTTTTTACAATTCAAATACTGAGCATAGGCTATAGCTAATGCCAATACATGAGAACCTTCGGTTCCTAAAAACAACTGAGTATGAGCTACTCGTTTATTTTTAACTGTATTAATTAATTTTTGTTTTACCAAACGGTCAACATATACATCTGAAAAAAGCATATTTCTTAAATTATAGCTACTAATTCTTTGAGTAATTTGGTCAATATAGGCTCTACTTTTTGAGCCTCTTCCAACACCTCTTCGTGAAAGACTTCTACATTTTCATTTTCTCGCCAAATATCAGTAATTACCGAAAATCCCACACATTTCATCCCCGAATGACAGGCAACAATAGCCTCTGGCACAGTAGACATACCTACACAATCACCTCCCAATCGATAAAACATTTTATACTCAGCTGGGGTTTCATACGTAGGTCCTTGTAATCCCACATAAACTCCTTTTTTGAGTTTAATATGGTGTTGTAGGGCTATGTTGTCTATTTTTTGAATAATTTTCTTGTCGTACACCTCATTCATTGATGGGAAACGCACACCCAATCGTTCATCGTTTTTTCCTCTCAAAGGATGCTCTGGGAAAAAATTGATATGGTCATTTATTACTACTATGTCGCCTACATGAAAATCGGGATTCATTCCTCCCGATGCATTGGATAAAATCAACACCTCTATACCCAACGCCTTCATAATTCGAATAGGAAATGTAATTTGCTTCATGTCATAGCCTTCGTAATAATGAAATCTGCCTTGCATGGCAAGAATGGGCGTATTGTTTAATGTACCAAATAGCAACTGCCCCTTGTGCCCTTCAACCGTAGAAAGTGGAAAATTAGGTATTTCTTCGTAGGGTAACATCTGATTTATACTCATTTCATCTACCACCCCACCCAGTCCGCTACCTAATACAACGGCTATTTTTGGAGAAATTTTTATCTTGGTTTTGATATAATTAGTCGTTTCTTCTATAGCTTTCCACATAATCTAATATTTTTTTATCAAAATCACATTTGTATCTTGGATGAAAATCTACTGCAATAGGAATGTAATACACAGGCATATCATACACCAACTCTTTGATATGAGGCTCTAAAAACCTAACGGCATCTTTCTCTGTAGTAATCACAGCTTTGTGTGGAGAAATAGAGCGACTAAGTAAACGTTTTATTTCATTTATATCACTTGCAGTATATTTATGATGATCTTTGCATGTATAAGTTTGAATATCTTTGTATTTTTCTCTTAAATAAGCTATGAGAGGATAGGAATTATGTATGCCTGTAACCACCACAATACTCTTAGGATCTTCTATTTGCATTTTAGCCAATGTAGTCAAAGGCTCTAATTTACAGTAACGGATATAAGAAAAAATCAATTGCTGATGGGGCAATGGTTTTATTTTATCTAAAATTATTCTTTCTTCTAAGGGCGAAATAATTAAGGGAGATTTTGTAACTACAATAATATCTGCTTCTTTGGCAGCCTGTGTAGACTCTCGTAAATTTCCCGAAGGAAACACATAATCATCAGCGTATAAGTGGTAATAGTCTGTTAACAAAACATTTAACCCTGCTTTTACCGATAAATGCTGGTAAGCATCATCCAATAAAACCACCTCAATTTCTGGAAGTTTCTCCAAAATAGTTCTAATGCCATGCACCCTATTTTCGCAAACCGAAACAGCTATGGATGGATATTTTTTATAATACAAAAAAGGCTCATCGCCAATGGTTAAGCTGGAGGATAAAGAATCGGCAAACAAAAACTTCTTGGTAACTCTGCCGTAACCGCGACTCAAAACCGCCACCTGAAACGTGTTAGATAATAAACGAATCAGGTATTCGGTATGCGGAGTTTTGCCCGCTCCACCCATGC
>JAAYRN010000325.1 GCA_012518765.1 Bacteroidales bacterium | reverse complement strand
TTCGATAGTACGATATTGAAATTTTCGACCATGCCATAATTTTCATTGTTTTGGTAGAGTCTAATTCTTTCATCTTTAAATTGTTGTATTAATTCAAATGTATTATCTGTCGATTGATTGTCGCAAATAACAATCTCAAGGTTTTTATAGGTTTGGTTGATTACTCCTTTCAATGTTTCATAAATAGTATGCGATGCATTGTAGGTAGGAATACAAACGCTAACTAAAGGCATATCATTCATTTGAGTACTCATTATCGCTGTTCTGTTTTAGATAAATACAAATTGATTCCTTCTTCCAAACTTAATTTTGCTTCCCATTCGGGCAGCATTATTCCTTTGTTCCAAGGTTGCATAATTTCTCTGTCTCTATAGGGACGACCTCCCCAAACTACATTTATTTTTTTACCACTTACTTTTTCAAAAATTGCCACCACTTCCCTTAGGGTAAATCTTTGTTTAGCAGCAAGTATATAATCGCTTCCAAGTGCTTTATTTTCATTTAATAGCTTCATTAGGTGTACAAAACCCGACACTATATCTTTAACATGTAGAATGTCTAACACCTGCTCGCCTGGCGACATTTGCAGTTGTTTTCCCGAAACAATGGCTTCTTTTAATACCGTAAATAGCTTAGGACGTGTATCTCCATCGCCAAAACTATCAGACAATTTTAAGGTAACAAACTTAATATCATCCACTTGTGTATAATAAGCAGCCATATCAATAAAGGCTTGTTTTGAAGCAGCATATAAACTTGTAGGACAATATATTTCATCTTCACTGTGGAAGTGTTGCCAGTAAGTTCCTGTATTGATTACCCATTTTACTGCTGTATGTTGGGTTGCCTCTAAGATCGCCGTTCCTAAATAAATATTCGACAACAGCATGTTTTTTATTTGTTCTGCTTGGTGTTGAGCTACAAATAAAGTTGCCAAGTGAAAAACTCCTTCTATTTCATTTTCAAGTATATATTGGTGTAATTCAGCTATATTATCATCAAATACAATTGTTTTTACCCCTTTGGGAATAGTAGAACCTGTGTTTGGTCGAACCAATAAGTGTAGCTGATGATTAGAACTAAGTTCTTTCACCAAATGCTTTCCTATAAATCCGGTTCCTCCCGTTATCAGTAAGTTCATAAAAAAGGAGTTTTAAATTGTTCAAATGTTTCAAAAGATAAATCTCTTTCCGATAAAATGGGTTGATTTACCTGCCAGTTAAAACCAAAAGAGTTATACAATATTCCTTGGTCGTGTTCTTTGTTATATACGCTGGTTTGCATATAGTTAACAATAGTATTATCTTCTTTGGCACAAAATCCATGAGCCAAACCCTTGGGAATATACAATACTTTTCCATCCTTAGCATCCAATTCACAACAAAAAAACTGCCCATAAGTAGGTGAATGTTTTCTCAAATCGAGTACTACATCTACTATGCTGCCTTGATTGACAAAAACAAGTTTTGTATGTTCGTATGGCGGTGTTTGGAAGTGCATTCCTCTGATTACATTTTGATTAGAAATAGAATAATAAAATTCTTGAAAATCACTATCTAAGTCATTTTCTTGAAAAATATTTTTTGAAAATATTTTCTGAAAACCTCCTCTATTGTCTTTGAAAACTATGTTTTCTAACACAAATAAACCGAGTATATGAGTAGATAGTTTATTCATAAAAGAGTTATTTATAAGTATTTACAAATGATTTTATTTCATCTGCCATATATGTTAACATACCAGGTTTCATTCCAGGGTATACTCCAATCCAAAATGTATTTTCCGTAATTATATCGCTATTTTTCAAATCGCCAACCACTCTGTAATACGCATCGTTACCACGTATGGTATCAAAACAAGGATGCTTGATTAGGTTACCTGAAAATAACAAACGAGTTTGTATGTTACGACTTTCTAAATATCTAACAATATCTACTCGTTTAAAAGGCATATTGGGTTTGATGGTCAATAAAAATCCAAACCACGAAGGTTTAGAGTTTTCGGTAGCTTTTGGTAGGTGAAAAACAGACGATAACTCAGCTAATTCTTCGTATAAATACTCCCAATTTTTTCTTCTTGTTTCAACAAAATCATGTAGTTTTTTCAATTGAGCACAACCTATAGCCGCCTGCATATCTGTTACTTTCAAATTATATCCAAAATGAGAATATACGTATTTATGGTCATAGCCGAAAGGTAATTCGCCGTGTTGTTGGCTGAATCGTTGGGTACAAGTATTGTCTCTACCCGAAGAACAATAACAATCTCTACCCCAGTCACGTAAAGAAGCAAGTATACGTTTTAATAAAGAATTATTGGTATATACGGCTCCTCCTTCACCCATGGTGATATGATGAGGAGGATAAAAACTCGAAGTTCCTATGTCTCCGATAGTTCCTGTATACTTCCACTCTCCATCTATAAAATACTTAGCACCCAAAGCATCGCAATTATCTTCTATAAGCCACAAACCGTGCTTGTCGCAAAAAGATTTAACAGCTTGTAAATCAAAAGGATTCCCCAGTGTATGAGCTATTATTACGGCTTTGGTTTTTGGTGATAAGGCTTTTTCTAAAAAGGAACAGTCTATGTTGTAATCAGGAATAGTTACATCTACAAAAACAGGAACGGCTCCAAATTGTATGGATGGTGTAACGGTAGTAGGAAATCCCGCCGCTACGGTTATAATTTCATCGCCTCGTTTAATAGCTCTTTCTTTGAGTAAAGGAGAAGTTAAAGCCATAAATGCCAACAGATTAGATGAAGAGCCTGAGCCTGTAACTAAGCAGTATTTCACATTCATCAAACGTGCAAATTCTTTTTGAAACTGCTCTGTATACCGTCCCGATGTTAGCCAAAAATCAAGAGAAGCATCTATTAAATTGTGCATTTCTTCATTGTCAAACACTCTTCCACCATAATCAATGCGGTCGCCGGGAACAAAATCTTTAGATGTTCCAAAAGTTTCATCATAATATTCTTTTACTAAACTCAATATTTGCTC
>JAAYRN010000324.1 GCA_012518765.1 Bacteroidales bacterium | reverse complement strand
TGAGGTGAAAAAATGTTGTTTGTGTGAAATCCACTTTAGGCTGGCGGGATAGTTGATGGAATCTGTTTTGGTGTCGCTTTCTTTTAAATGTTCTACATCTTCGTTGTCGCCGTAATAAATAGTGGTTGCTGTTTTTTCATTTTTATATCCTTTTTCTTGGCGTTTCAGCTGTGTTGACCATAGTAGCGAAAGTTCTTTTTGTGTTTGATTGAGGTATTTATCCATACCTTGAAACCGCAAGGCTACTCCTGTCAGAAAGTCGTTTCCTACTACGGTATAAACGTATTCGATGTAACTTGAGCTATCTATTTCGTTTTCATTTAAATCGGGATATAATCTCATGCTAAATTGCAGGGAGTCACTTCCTGTTACTTTCCATGATTTTTGGGTAGAAGAAGGTTGGAAATAAAAGTCTTTACTATTTAATTCGAGGTAGTTAGAGAAAAAAGTAAATCCAAATATATTGTTTTCATTTTCCGTATCAAAAAGTACAACGGGTTGTTTTTCGTAAGTGAGTATATCTTTAAATTTTACAGAACTTACTTTTCCTCCTTTTTTTGAAATGCTTAGGATATAAATATCATTTTCTATGTGAATAAGGGAGGTATCTTCGGGCGTTTGTGAGGCATTGACAAAAGCACCGTATTGGCTTTTTTGATGTTCAAAAGATTGGGATTGCGAGCTTGTTTCAACGGAAATTTCAACTATTTCTGCATTTTCTTGCGGTGCAGGATTGGTGTCAAGGTTTTCGTTGATTTGGTTTTGCACTAAAGCAATGGAATCTTGTATGTGTCTTTGTTTTTCTATTTCTTCTTTGGAGGGGGCAGTCCACAAACTATAGCCTATTAAGAGCCCCATTATCAGTAATAATCCTGTAATTGTATTCTTATCCATGCATCAAATCTTATTGTATATAATAAGTAGTAAAAATTTTTGCAAAGATACACAAAATAATATATCTGATGTATGAAAAAAATCGATTAATCGATTTTTAAAACAGCCAAAAAAGCAGATTGAGGAACTTCTACATTTCCTATTTGTCGCATGCGTTTTTTTCCTTTTTTCTGTTTTTCAAGTAGTTTTCGTTTTCGGCTAATGTCGCCTCCGTAACATTTGGCAGTAACGTCTTTGCGTACAGCTTTGACGGTTTCTCGTGCTATAATTTTGGAGCCTATGGCTGCTTGTATGGCTATATCGAATTGCTGTCGGGGGATGAGTTCTTTTAATTTTTCACATATACGTCTGCCGAAAACATAAGCATTGTCTACGTAGATTAGGGTAGAAAGTGCATCTACAACTTCGCCATTCAATAAGATGTCTAATTTGGCTAATTTTGAAATTTTATAGTCGCTAAGGTGATAGTCAAAAGAGGCATATCCTTTGGAGCAGCTTTTGAGTTTATCGTAAAAATCGAATACGATTTCGCCTAAGGGTAGTTCAAATGTCATTTCTACGCGGTCGGAGGTGAGATAAACTTGTGATTTTAAGATACCTCTTTTGTCAAGACATAGTTTCATGACAGCTCCTATATAATCTGATTTTGTGATTATTTGAGCTAATATATAGGGTTCTTCTATGCGTTCTACGTGATTGCTTGGTGGCATTCCTGAGGGGTTGTGTACTTCGAATACTTCGTGTTTGGTTGTGTATACCTTGTAGGAAACATTAGGTACGGTGGTGATTACGTCCATGTCAAATTCGCGGTCGAGTCGTTCTTGAATTATTTCCATGTGTAACAAACCTAAGAATCCGCATCGGAATCCAAATCCTAAAGCCATAGATGATTCGGGTTCAAAACTTAAGGAAGCATCGTTGAGTTGTAGTTTTTCTAAAGAGGAACGTAGTTCTTCATAATCGTCAGTATCAACGGGATAAATACCTGCAAACACCATGGGTTTTACGTCTTTAAATCCCTCGATAGCTTCGTCGCAGGGTCTATCTACATGTGTAATAGTATCGCCAACTTTCACTTCTTTTACAGTTTTTACTCCAGAAATAATGTAGCCTACATCTCCGGCTTTGAGTAGGTTGCGTGGTTTTCGGCTTAGCGAAAGTATTCCTATTTCGTCGGCATGGTATTCTTTGCCTGTAGCAACAAATTTGACGAAATCATTTTTTTGTATTTGTCCATTCATGATTCGGAAGTAGGCAATAATACCTCGAAATGAATTG
>JAAYRN010000031.1 GCA_012518765.1 Bacteroidales bacterium | reverse complement strand
TCGTAATCGTCTATTAAATTTGCTTTGTGTGCTGCTCGTTTTTCTCTGATATACAGTATTCTATATGCTTGATTTCCATTTTCAGTTATCATAGGTACTGTTTGTGAAAACTCGCCCGGAATAAGTCCATTGATAGCATATAAAATGGATTTATCCAATTGATCTTCAGTAAACACATAAGAGGAATTGTACATGTTTACTAACATGCCTCCATTAATTTTCCCTGGGTCGTCTGAAAATGTTAAAACGGCTGTATCAAAATCCATGTTGTTGTTTTTCATTAAATTATAAACACTATCTAAGTATTGTTTCGACATGAGCATTTCTTCTGCCGAGGGTTTGGGTTTAATTAAAATATGAGCTACATTAATTTGTTCTCCTCTTCGCTCTATCATTTGAATGATGTGAAAACCTGCTTGGGTTTCAACTACGGATGATATTTCGCCCGGTTTCAATGAAAAAGCGGCTAATTCAAATTCTGCAAAAAGTTTTCCTCTACTTACAAAACCCAACTCTCCTCCTTTGGATGCACTTCCGGGGTCTTCGGAATATAAACGTGCAAATGTTTTAAAACTTTCACCCCTCAAGGCTCTTGTTCGAAGGTCTTCCAATCGTTTTTTGATTTCTATTTTCTCTACTTCGGTAATTTCGGGTATTTTCACTATTTGTGCTAATTCGTATTCAATGGGAATAATGGGTAAACTGTCGTAGGGTATTTTCTCGAAAAAATCTTTAACTTCCTGATATGTAATGTTTACATTTTGAGTTAAGCTGTATTGCATTTGTTCAATTAAAAATTCATCTCTCACCATTTCTCTTGCATCGGCTTTGATTTCGGTAATGGTTTTCCCGTAGGCTTCTTCCAATTTTTTAACATTTCCTCCCATTTGGGCTATTTGTTGCATCATATTGTATTCGATACGCTCATTTACTTGATTGTCCGAAACTTCTACACTATCCAATTCGGCTTGATTAATGAGTAGCTTGTGTAATATTAACTGTTCTAATATGGAACATTTTAATTCATCTTGATTTTCAATAGAATGCAACCCCATTTGATATTTATAGCCTTCTAATGCGTATTCTAAATCTGACTTTAATATGATTCTATTCCCCACAGTTGCAATAATTTCATCAATTACGTTTTTGTCAGACTGGGCAATGGTAAACCCATACACAAGAAAGCATATAACTATTAGGAAGTATTTTTTCATATTATTGTTTTTAATGTATATTGATTTCAATAGCATGTTGTTTTTTTGCTTTTTCAAAGGCTTCTTTTCTGATTTGTTTGAGTAGTTCTTGTCGGCGATGGTTTAACATAATTTCTTTGATATTATCTTTGACAACATCGAAAGGGAAATATGTTTCATTTATCTTAAAATCAATGATTTTAATTAAGTAAATACTGCTTGTGTCTCTTAATTCAATGTTTCGGTTTTGTTGTAAGTAGTGTTCTTGATTGTAAGCATTTATAGGTATTTCTTTTAAAATATCTTCAAATAAAAGCCATTTGTTTTTCATGTACATATTTTGAGCGAAATTATTGCATAGGTTTTCTAATTTTTTTTGGTCTTTTTCGCTTCTATTATCTAAGAATAAAAGTTTTTTGGCTGTTTCGGCTTGTTTAAAATCAATGGGAAATTTGATATAATTGATTTTTACTATATTTTTCCTCATTTCAAATTCCGTTTTATGGTCTTCATAATACTGACGTAATTCGTTTTCAGAAATTTCTTTTTTTAACAAGTCGTTTGATTTTTTATTTTCATAAGCAAAAATCAAAAGAGACTGATGATATTCTTTAAGTTCTTGGTCAAAATTTTGTTCTTTTCGGCTCAAGTATTCTTTGGCTTCTTGTAATAATACCTGTTTTTGTATCCACGTGTCAATGTAATGCGATTGTATTTCTATGCTATCCGACTGTAAATCAAACTCAGGCACCATGGCTTGTAAGTCGGATATGGTTAATGTTTCGTCGTATACGCTTGCAATTACCTTTTCATGGGTACGATTACATGCTATAAACAGTGATAATGAGCATATAAAAAGAACTATGTTTCGCATTAATTGTTTTTTATCAATGATATAATGGCTTGTTTATCCACCCATACTTCATTGTTTGAACGCAATTCTTTAATCCATTCTTCTTCTAAGTAGTTTTGGTAAAGCGATATGATTGTTCCTTTTACCTCTTCCAAAGGCTTGGGTGAAGGTGGCAGAATAACAAGTGGTTGAATGAATGTCAATTGTTCCAAAGATGCATTGGAGTTAAATACATGTTTTTGTTTATAATCTAAAGACACTTCGTTTTCTTTTTTAGATTGATCGAACATTACCGACCATTGTTGCCAACAAAATATGGTATCAAAATTTTTATTTTGTCCTTTTGAGAGCAATACGTTTTCTTTGTTTATATTTTGTGTTTTTTTGTTCAATCTTTCCATGGCTTGCTCGGGAGTTCTTCCTTTCGACAACATTTTTCTAAACTTGTTAAAAGTAGCAAGGTCTTTCATGGTATATATATTTGCTTTTACTCTATTGTCATACAGGTAATTGTCTTTAATTTCATCGTAAAATTTACTCAAGCCTACACTATCGGTTTCGGCTTTTTTCCATACACGTTGTTCGCTTAGTTCATACAGCAACACTCCTTCTTTGTATTCTTTCATTAAATTGGCAAATTCGGGATATTTTCCCTCCAATTGAGAATCTTCGTAGGCAATTATTGAACGTTGTACAAATTGGCTGTAATTTACTCTTACCAACTCATCTATAGGCATTCTTGTTTCGTTTTGATTTTCCTCTAAGTAGCGTGCAAAGTCTTGTTGCGTATAGGTTTTATTGGCTATGGTAAACAGTGGCTTTTGCCAAGAACTTACACTTTCAGCTTCCCATCGTCCGTGTAATAAGGTTGAATCTATGGTATAAAACTCTTCCAATGCAAGGAAATTCCTTTTGGTTTTATTCTCTTTAAATTTGTATTCTTTTTTCAATTTTTCGACAAAAGATTCTTTGCTTTTTTCAGATCGTGTATCTTTAAGTATCCTATTTTTTATTACTGCTTTTATGTCAGCACTACTCGACACAGGTATTCTGTCGGTTAGCTTTACTATGTGAATGCCGTAATCGGTTTCAAAGGGTTTAGTAATGTCATTTATTTCTAAATCGTATAGTTTTTCAATAAAATTTCCATCAAAGCGACTTACTGAAAATAAAGGTAATGCACCTCTTCGAGATTTGATTCCTGGGTCTGTGCAGTATTTATCTACTGCCACCAAAAAATTCATACCTTCTTGTAAATTTTTATAAGCCTCTTGGGCTGTTTCTCTTGTTTTAGCAGAGTCTTGGGCTGTGGCATTTTCGGGATAAGTTATTAAAATTTGAGAAGCAGCACATCTTCCCAAAGCTGGTTTTTTGTCTTTCAAATAAATAATATGGTATCCAAATTCCGTCCTTATGGGCATGGAAACTTCGCCTACTTTCATACTATATGCCGCTGATTCAAAAGGATATATCATATCAAAAACTGTAAAATAGCCTAAATCTCCTTTGTTTCCTTTTTGAAGTATTTCTCCTTCGTAGGAAATCCTGTCTCTTGCTGAATAGTCATCTGATTCTGTTGTTGCTATTTCGGCAAAAGGTTCCCCTTTCAATACTCTATTTCTAATATCTATAATTGCCTTGTATGCTTTGAGCGTATCTTCTGCTTTGGCTTCAAGCGACACTTCTTTCATGATATGGCTTGCTCTGACATCCCACTCCATGCGTTCCAAAACTTCATTTAACAATTTGTCATTCACTTCTTTATCGGTGAGATAATTTTTTGCAGCCTGTGTGCGGTATCCTTTAAGTTCTGTTTGAAGTTGCTCTATGGTATCTAAGCGAATTTCCAAAGCCTCGGCATATCTTAATCGAAAGTTTACATATAATTCAATGTATTCAAGTAAATCTTTTTCGGTAGCTTTACTTAAATCATTGTTTTTCAGGTATGTATTTTTAAATTCCGACATGGTAATCTTTTCATTACCTATTTTCATCACAACGGTATTGTCTTGAGCTATAAGTTGATTGATATTAAATAAGCAACTTAACAATAAAATACTTGCAATTTTCTTCATTTTTTATAAAAATTTATTTCTGTTTTTTATTATCTGGAATAATTTGGAGCTTCTTGAGTAATAGTAACGTCATGTGGATGATTTTCTTGTATTCCTGCCGAGGTTATTTTAATAAATCGAGCATCTTTTAATGCCTCAATATTTTTTGAGCCTGTGTATCCCATTCCTGCTCTCAATCCTCCTATCATCTGATGAATTACCTCGGAAAGCATTCCTTTAAAGGGTACTCTACCTACTATGCCTTCGGGAACTAATTTAGAAATATCGGTTTCAAAATCTTGAAAATACCTGTCTTTTGAACCTTTTTGCATGGCTTCTACCGAACCCATACCCCTATAGGTTTTAAATTTTCTTCCTTCGTAAATAATTGTTTCTCCGGGCGATTCTTCAACGCCAGCAAATAGTGAACCTGCCATAACAGAAGATGCTCCCGCTGCTAATGCCTTGATTATATCTCCGGTATATCGTATTCCGCCATCTGCAATAATGGGTACTCCCGTTCCTTTTAGAGCTTTTGATACGGCGTATATTGCTGCTAATTGTGGTACTCCTACTCCTGCAATGATACGAGTAGTGCAAATGGAACCAGGACCTATACCTACTTTTACTGCATCTACACCTATTTTTGCTAAATCAATAGCTGCCTCAGGTGTCGCTATGTTTCCTGCAACCACTTGTAAATCTGGATATTTCTTCTTTATATCTTTAACTACATTAATTACTCCTAAGGAGTGTCCGTGTGCAGTATCAACCACAATGGCATCGGCTCCTGCTTTTATTAATTCATCTACTCTTTCCATTGTGTTATAGGCTGTTCCAACAGCAGCAGCCACTCGCAATCTTCCTCTCTCATCTTTACATGCATTGGGGCGTGCCTTAATCTTTATAATGTCCTTGTAGGTGATAAGTCCTATAACTTTATTTTCTTCATCAACCACAGGTAATTTTTCTATTTTGTACTGTTGTAGTATATCAGCGGCTTTTTCAAAATCAGTAAACTCAGTGATTGTAATTACTTTTTCGGTCATAATTTTGGCTATAGGTAGCTCCAAGTTTCTTTCAAAACGCAGGTCTCTGTTGGTAACTATTCCTTTCAAGCGTTTTTCTTTATCTACCACAGGTATTCCTCCTATGTGGTATTCTTTCATTATAGCAAGTGCATCTTTTACTGTCGCTTGTGCACCAATAGTAATGGGGTCTATAATCATACCGTTTTCGGCTCGTTTTACTTTATTTACTTCTAAGGCTTGAGCCTCAATTGATAAATTTTTATGTATAACTCCTATTCCCCCTTCTTGAGCCATGGCTATTGCCAATTTCGACTCAGTAACTGTATCCATAGCAGCCGAAACTATGGGTATATTTAAATCTATACCTTTGGAGAAATGTGTGGTTAAACTAACATCTCGTGGAAGTATTTCACTATATGCGGGCAACAATAATACATCATCGTAGGTAAATCCCTCTCCTACAAATTTTTCTTTTTCAAATTCAAATAGTGTATTCATGGCGATACGTTTTCATGCAATTAATTTTGCAAAATTACATCTTTTTTTTGTTATTTATTGCTGTTATTTAAATAACATTAATATGAAACATTGTTTTTTGTTAGTTATCTGATTTTCAACACCTATTAAAAACCTAAAATAGGGATTAACGCCATGTCCATAAGGATTTACAAAGGGTTCGTTCTATAATTTCTTCTTGACAGTCGGGAAGTTGTGGAAAAAAATCTATGCCTGTAGCTTCTTCTACTTCTTTTACGCTCACGGCATATTCATATAAGATTTTTTCTCCTTTTTGATTGGGTATAATAAAGGCAATGGCTTTTATTTCAGGAAGAGTATAATCGAGTATTACTTTATAAAACGCTTCAGGTACAGTTACTTTATTGTCTCCAATATTGGTAAAATTAGAATCGAGAATGGGTCCCGTTATCACGTAAATGTGCTCGTTTTCTACAGCCCAAATTCTTACTAAATCTTCTAATTTTTTCCAAATACCCCTGTTAAAAGATAGGATTTGTGGGCTTATGTTTGTGTAATAAAATGATTCTTTCATACTTTCGACTGACCATGCCATGTCGGCAGCGGGTGCTAAATGACCTCTATCGTAGCCTGATTTTTTATAATCCTTGTTATCAGGAGATTTTAATTTAAGTTTTGGGTCTGGGGTAAATCTATTTCTTCGTCCTGTGATTTTTGTTGTTTTTTGTTTTGTTAATTCATAGGCTACCCACGCCGATTGTTTATGTGTTTCATCATACATTAGCGTAAAACCTGTATGGGAAATGACACAGGAGAAACTGTCGGTTTGAGGTATTTCTAATTGGCTGATTTCTACGGGTATCATATTGCACAAAACAATACTATCTCTCTCAAAATCAGACAATTGATTTAATTGCTGCGAACAACTATATGTTATTCCAAATAAAAATAATAAAAAAACTATGTTATATTTTTTAATCGACATAATCCTTATTAAAAGACATCATATTTAGGGAACGAGGTAAAATAGATATTCGATAATCTCCTTTTTGCAATAATTCGCCTTCTACTTCTCCTAACACATAAGGTTCAGCTGTAATTTCCACAGTATTAGAGTTTAGAACTATTATTTTATCTTTCAATGCTTTGATGTGTGAACCGCTATAAAGTCTATTTACATTTCTTATCACTTTAAAAGGCGATATATCTTTTATAATTGCCGTATCTAATATTCCATCTACGGGATTTGCCATGGGTAACTGCCTCATTCCATTTCCATTATATTGACAAATTCCTACAGCTAATGTAAATATATTTTCAGAAAATGATGTTTTTTCAGTTTCGATTTTTATTTTTTGTGCCTTATGGGTAAAAAGTACCCTTAACAAAGTTAATAGATACACCGTTTTAGAAAAAACCTTAGACTTAGTTTCATTCACCCCTGAAGCGATAGACGCATCAAAGCCAAAACCTGCAATATTTATAAAATATCGCTGACTCGCAACTTGTTGATTTATCACTGTTTGCACTAGTCCTACATCATGTTTTATAAAAAACGCTTGATTTAAGCTGTCCATTGTTTTTACATAGGTAGAAGGATATTGGTGGGTGTGTGTCCAGTCGTTTCCGGTTCCCAAAGGTATAACGGCAATATAAATTTCTTCGGTTGGAACTCCCGATTGGAAAACTCCATTTACTACTTCATTTACAGTTCCATCCCCTCCTACTGCTATAAAATATTTTTCTCCTTGTTGACAAAGATTTTTTACAATATCAATACCTGCATTGCATTTGTCTGCTATGTGTTTTGTATGAGAAATCTTTAGCTCTTCAAGTTTTTGAGCTACTGTTTTAGAGTATATTTTACATCTTGCCGACAGGGCATTTGGATTCACAATCACATGCCATTTATAATCATTAAAAGACATTACTTTCATTTACAGGTTGTTTTTTGAGCGAATTATATATTTATTTCTTTCACTTGAGTTGCGCGATATCATTTCGCCTAAGAAACCAGCTAAAAACAGCTGCATTCCAAAAATCATAGCCAATAATGCTAAATAAAACAAAGGTTGATCGGTAACTTGCCTATAATGAGGTATATGATGTGCTATATTTATTAGTTTTTGTACGATTAACCAAATGGTTATTACAAATCCTATAAAGAAAGAAATGCTTCCTCCCAATCCGAAAAAGTGCATGGGTTTTTTCCCAAATTTAGAAACAAACATGATGGAAATCAAATCTAAATATCCATTTATAAAGCGACTCCACCCAAATTTAGTTTCTCCGTATTTTCTTTTTTGGTGTTTGACTACTTTTTCTCCAATTTTTCCAAATCCTGCCCACTTAGCTATTACGGGAATATAGCGGTGCATTTCGCCATAAACTTCTATGGCTTTTACTACCTCGTTTTTATAGGCTTTCAAACCACAATTCATGTCGTGTAAACGCACTCCCGACATCATTCCTGTAATGGAGTTGTAAATTTTTGAAGGTATATTTTTAGCTAATTTTGAGTCGTACCTAACTTTTTTCCATCCCGAAACCAAATCAAAATCTCCACTTTTAATCATTGAGTATAGTTCCGGTATTTCGTCGGGGCTATCTTGAAGATCGGCATCCATGGTGATAACTACATCGCCCTGAGCCGCCTCGAAACCAACATTTAAAGCTGCCGATTTCCCATAATTTCTTTGAAAACGTATGCCTTTTACCGTTGAATTTTCGGCTCCCAATTTTTCAATAATATTCCACGATGAATCGGTACTTCCGTCATCAATAAATAAAATCTCATAAGTATACGAATTGTTTTCCATTACTTTATGAATCCATTGTGTGAGTTCGGGTAAAGATTCTTCTTCATTTAACAAGGGTATAACTACTGATATATCCATAATTATTTAATAATTGTTGGTTTTACTATTTCGATTTTTAGAAAAAAATACATGTTTCTAATGGCTATTGATAATCCATAAAGTTTAAAAATCAAACACTTGTAATCTAAAGTCTGAAAAGACTTTGGAAATATAATTTCTTTTAGTGATGTTGTGGATACGTTTTTGTCCATTAAAAACATTTTTCGCAAAAGTACATAAAACTATCTAATTATAGCATTGGAATGAAAAATATTTTTCACCACTTATACTTTAATATCTTTTTCTTGATTTTTATATAGTGCTATAAAACAATGATTTATTAAAATTAAATATAGTTTTTGTTGGATTGACCTTACACTATATGATTCTTTTTTAATTCTTGTTCTATTTTTGTAATGAACTCAAATGCAGTTTCATACATTTTTTGAGGAGTTAAATCTGAACCCGGAGCAAAACGCACGTATTCGCAAAGATTGAGAGCTGATAAAAATTCATCTATATAAATAGGATTTAATTTTCTCTCCTCTAACTTGGTTCGAGCTGTATCTAACGACAATTCAACCAAAGGAATATGAAATTTATCGCTTACATATCCCCACAAAGCTTTGGATATTTCAATGTAAAATTGTTCTTGATTATTGGTTTTAAGTAATTTTTCAGCTTTTTGTAAACGTTTGCGTGCCATTTTAGAGGCTTTTTTATCTTTTTGTAAACTTATATTTTGGCGTTCTTTGATTTGTTTTCTGCGAAAAATTACAAACAATATAAACAGTAGCAACGGAAGAGAAAAAACAATCCAATACAAAGGTGATTTTAAAAATACTGAGGGTGTATGAAAATTTGTTTGATTGGTTTTTATAAATCGTATGTCGTTTCCTAAGATGCGTACATTTTTTTTGTTGGAAGAGTTATATAATTGTGCTTGTGAATCTTTCCCTTTTGTTATTTTCAATTTATGTTCATCTGATTCTAAGGAGATAAAACGTTGTTTAGCTTTATCGTAATAGGAAAACGACACCGCTGGAATGGTAAATTTACCTTGATTTCGTGGTATGACTACGTATTCAAAAGTTCGTGAGCCATAAACTCCTTGTTTCCCTTTTTGAATATTATCGGATATAATGGGCTCTTGTACTTCAAAATCAGAAGGGAAAACTATATCTGGCGTTTCTATGTGCTGTATGTTTCCTTTTCCACTAATGGTAACTTTGTAATTGGTAGCATCATTTGCCGATAAAACATCTCTACTTAAGGATGTTGTCAATTTGAAATCGCCGACTAATCCACTAAAATGCTTGGGCGAGTTTTCGGGTAATTTCTTAACCATAAAGGACACCGAATTAGATGAAATGGAAAGTTCTACATTTTGCATTCTACCTCCACCAAAAAAAGGATTGTTGAAAAACATATCCCAAGGATCGTTACTTCTTTGTTGTTGCACAGGGATTTGTATTATCGTTTGTATTTCCAAAGGTGATATAGTTAGTCTTCCACTTTTTTGAGGAAACACGGCTATTGAGTACAAGTCAATTACCGTATACTGTTTGCCGTTTACGGTTTCACTTGTTTGTACGGGTTCTGCTTGAGGATCGGATAAATCGTAAGTCCAAAAACCTATACTTGAAGGATTTTTCTTTATTGATGCTTGATAACGATGAACTTGTGCTGGTAAATACAGTTTATAATTAACCACAACTTGTTCGCCTACGTAGGGATTTGTTGTGCTGGCATAGGCTTTTATAAAAAAATCTTCTTTGTTTAATTGTGTATTAGCGGGTGCTTGAGCTTGTCCTCTTTGCGTTTGTTGTTGTTGATTTTGCTGAATATTTCCTGCTCCTACATGTATAGTTACCTGATTGGTACGAATATTTTTTCCATTAATAACTGCAACTGCTGCTGGAATTTCAAAACTTCCTTCTTTTACAGCTTGCAACACATAGGTATAAGAATAAGTTGAACTTCTTGACATGCGTCCATTTATAATTTCAATGCTTGAATTAGAAGATACTTGCGGACCTCCCAATAGGGTGAAATCTTGTATGTTGGGTAGGTTAATAGTTGCCTTTTCGTTGCAGGTATATGTTAAATTAAATCGCTGTCCTGCAACCACATGGGAAGGAGCAGAAGCACTCACCTGATAATCTTGAGCATAGATTGTTAGCAACGAGCTTACGGCTACGACTATGTATGTAAATATTATCTTCATTAAATTATTTTTCCACATCATGCTACCAATCTTTTTCTTGAGGTATTTTTTTCATTTTTTTCATTTCCGCATTTCGTACTTTTTCCAATGTACGTCTTTCGTTTTGTTGCAAAGCATCTAACTGGCGTTCACTATCCTTTTTTTGTTGAGGCTGTTGATTGTTTTTTTTGTCGGTTTGCTGTTGGTTTTCATCTTTACCTTGTTGTTGATCATCGTTTTGCTGTTGATCTTTATCTTTTTGTTGTTGGTTTTTATCTTGTTTCTGCTGTTGCTGTTGTTGCTGTTGTTGAGCTGCCAACATTCGTTTAGCGTATTCAAGGTTATATTTTGTTTGCATATCGGAAGCATTTAATTTCAACGATTCTTTGTATGCGTCAATGCTTTCTTTGTATTTTTTTTGCTGTAGCAAGCTATTTCCCAAATTATGATAGGCTTTTGATTTCACATTTTTATTAATGGAAGGTGTGTTAATTACCTTATCAAACAAGGTGGCTGCGTCTTCGTATTTACCTTGTTTATATAGGGAGTTCCCTAAGTTGAAATTACTTTTATAATAATCTGAATTTGATTGATTCGACTTTAAATATGAGGTGGAGGCTTTTTCGTACAAATCTTGGGCTTGTTGCTTGGTTTGTGCACTTTCGCTTTGTTGTAATTCTCCTTTTTTATGTTTCAGCTCTGTAGCTTTTTTGTCTAATTTTTGTCCTAAATAATAATGTGAATTTCCTTGTCTTAAATATTTTAATTCTTCTCGTGTTTGAGCGTGGGAGCTAAATAAAAAACTCAACATTAGCAATAGCACTAAATTTATTCGTTTATTTAACCATGAAAATTGAGACATTCTAAGTATTTTTTTATCGTAAATTATTATTTCTACAATCAATAAAACAAAGGCTATCCATAAAGGGATATAAAATTTTGAAATATATTTTGAATACACCACATCCTCTATATCACTTTTTTCTATTTTCTCTAATTCTTTGTATAACTCATTAAAAGCTACGTGAGTATTGGAGGCATGAATGTAATTTCCTTTACCAGCTATAGCT
>JAAYRN010000323.1 GCA_012518765.1 Bacteroidales bacterium | reverse complement strand
TTTTTACTATAATATTAATATAAATATTTTTTCAATATCTTGTGTAATTACATAAAAAAGATTACTTTTGCAATTAGAAATATTTTAAAATTGAAATAGTCATGAAAAAACAAATTTTTATTGCTACTGTTTGTCTGTTTGCTGTGTTTGCCTTACAGGCTCAAGTGGAGGATTACAATCAAAAAATAAATGAATTTTTAAAAGAAAAAAACTACACAAAAGCCATTGAATGTTATCAAAAAATATTGGAGGAAGATGCAAATAATATAGATGCACACATTGGTATAGGTGTGATTTATAGAGAAATGTGTGATTATACGAAATCTAATCGGTATTTTGAATTAGCCTTATCATTGGGTTCTATGAATGCTGCTGCCTATCAAAATTTAGGCATAAACTACAGCGAGTTGGGCAAGTATACGGAAGCGATATCATGTTATAAAAAGTCGATTTTAGCAGACCCAAGCAATGCAGCTGTATACTCTTCAATGGGTACGATTTATTCTTTGATTAAGGATTTTGAGGCGGCTATTGAGTCTTATCAACAATCATTGTCGCTTTATCCAGACAATGTAGATTTGTACAATCTTGTTGCTAAGTATTATATGGAGCTAAACGATAAGGAACATGCCATTGAAAACTACCAAAAGGCTGCCCAATTGGGAAGCAAAACGGCTCAAGAAGAATTACAAAAATTGGGACAAACTTGGTAAGGGGGAAATACCATACTGTATTTGGTAAGGGTTTTGTGTGGGTTGGTTTTTAATTGTTTTTCAGTCCTTCTTGTTCAATTTTATTAATTACTTTATTTAAGATTTTTGTAAATTTAACAACCTCTTCCACAGATGTTTCTTTGTTTAATAACCATTTTAAATTTGAACCAGCTTGTTCAAAATGTCCAAATTTTTCTAATTCAGACTTGTAGTAATTGATTATATTGTCGGAGTTATTTACTTTTTTTCTTATTTCCTCTAAACCTGAATAAATACTTTGCTTATAAACAGAATTAGGAGGGTATCCGAAGCACAATCCTACAAAATTGTTCGTAAATGTTTTATTTAAAGAGAAACCTTTTGAACCCCAACGTATTGTTAGTTTTTCTTTTTCTGCAAAATCGAATAAAGTATTAAAAACAACCTTTCCAATAGAATTTAAGGTATTCATAAACTTTTCTTTATCTATTTTAGGAAGTTGAGCAGAAGAACTAATGTTAGTGCGTATATATTCTTCATCGCCAACAACAAAATCGCTAGATATCATTTTATCTCCTGCCTTGTTAATGAAATATTTGAATTCTAAGCAGTAAATATCAATCCCTTTTTTTCTCAAATAAATGGCGGTCTGTTTTATTTCAGCACTAATGCTTGAAGAAACAATTACTAATTTTGAATTTTTATTCCAAGAAACTTTTTCGTTATTTTTTGATTTGAAAAATTCTTGATGAAAATCTTCTAAACTAGAATCTTCCGCAGTGTATTTTTGGTATATTTCATTTAATTGTTCATTATCTAAATTGTCTATATATGAGGCATATTCAATCAATTGTGATAAAGTTTCGCGAGGAGTTTTATCCCTTTTAAGTTCTATTACAACTGTGTTCCCAAATTGGTCAACTCCAAGTAAATCAATAAATTTATTAAGGTTAGTTACTACTTGTCTACCAATAATTAGAATTTTAGAATCCTCGAAAAAATATTCAGGATTATTTTCAAGAAGTATCTCTAAGTCTATTTCTTTGTTTTCTTTTTTGAACTCTCGTTCCTTAAATTGAACGAATTTTCCATTGTTGTCTATTGTAAATAATTTCATACTATGCGGTTATTACATTTTATTTGTTCTGTTAACTTATTTTTAATTCTCAAACATACTTACTGTTTTCTTTTGCAAAAATACATATTCTTTTTGGAGTATTTTATTGTTTTGAGTTTTTATTTTTTGCAAATATTCAATACTAATTCGTTAGGTGGTGGAAAGTTTGTTGGCAAAAGGTCTATTCTGAATGGTAATTCCATATTAATTAATTCTTCTATTTGCTTATCTAAGAGTCCGTTATTGTTACAGTAATTAAAAGTCAATTTTAAATAACGCCTAATAATCATTAAAGGTAAAAATTGTTTTCGAAAGACCATCCACTCCATTAAATCTTTTTTTCCTTTAGAACTATTGCAAGACCTACAAGCAAAAATTAAGTTTTCAGCATCGTCTTTGCCTCCAAGTTTTTTTGGAAAAAGTATGATCTAAAGCTAGCTTTTCTGTAGAGCCACAATAGTTGCAAATTTGCCCTGTTTGTAATTTAATTTTTTCATCGTCAAAAATTGTCCTCATATTCATTGTTCCATCTTTCAATCCCTTGAATAATTTAGCTCTAATCATAAAGTTAAATCTCCCGTATTTTTCTTGCTTTTTATCAACAGCGGTATGTGCCATAGCTAAATTAGCGTATGAATAATAAATCAGATGCCTAACTGTTTCAATTTTTTGTTTTGCCATTACTCTTTTTGTCTTTAATTTTGAGTTTATTGTGAAATATTCATTTTTCTATTTGATGTTTTTATCATCTTTCTTGTTCTCAATAGATGTTATACGCTACGTTTTAAAAACAGATTTTTTAATGCAGGTACGTAATCTTTGTGAGTAAATAATTTGACGCTGTCAATATTGGTTTTTCGGAAGATGTTATTTAGTCGTTTTTCTTTGTTTTCCCACCACATACGGTATTGGTTTTGAAAGCCTTTGTGGGCAGTATCTACGAGGCTTATTTTTCCTGTTTCGCTATCTTTTACTTGCATTAAACCCAAGGGAGGCAGGTTTATTTCTCCTGTATCTATGGTTTGCAAGGCTATGATGTCGTGTTTGTTTTTGGCTATTTTTAGGGCATTTTCAAAGTTAGAGTCTAAGAAATCGGAAATTAGAAACACGGTAGCTCGTTTTTTGATGGCATTGGTCAAATAGCGTAAGGCTTCGGCTATGTTGGTTTGTTTGTGAGAAGGTTTGTAGTAGAGTAATTCTCTGATAATACGTAATATATGTGTTCTCCCTTTTTGAGGAGGGATAAATTTTTCTATTTCGTTGCTAAAAAAAATCACACCTACTTTGTCGTTGTTGGTAATGGCTGAAAATGATAAAACAGCTGCCAATTCGGTGATGAGTTCTTTTTTATACATGCCTTTGCTACCGAATATATTCGACGCACTTACATCGATTAGTAGTATAACGGTGAGTTCTCTTTCTTCTTCAAATACTTTTACGTAGGGATGATTGAAGCGGGCGGTTACGTTCCAATCGATGGAGCGGACATCGTCTCCATAATTGTATTCCCTTACTTCGCTGAAAGTCATACCCCTACCTTTAAAGGCAGAGTGATATTGTCCCGAAAACACTTGTTGTGTCAAGGCTCGGGTACGAATTTCGATTTTCCGTACTTTTTTTAATAATTCCGAAGTTTCCATAAATGGTTTGTTTTACGATTAGGGAACTTCCACCGTATTGAGTATGGTGTTGACAATGTCGTCGCTTGTAATATTTTCAGCTTCTGCCTCGTAGGTTAATCCTATGCGATGACGCATTACCGATAGAGCTACAGCACGTACGTCTTCGGGGATTACGTATCCTCGGCGTTTGATAAAAGCGTAGGCTTTGGATGCTAAGGCTAAATTGATGGAGGCACGTGGCGAAGCTCCGTAGTTTATCATGTTTTCGTATTGTTTTAGTCCGTATTGGGAGGGGTAGCGTGAAGCAAATACGATATCAGTGATGTAGTTTTCAATTTTTTCGTCTACATATACTTCGCGTACTACGTTGCGGGCGTGTATAATATCTTCTGCTTTCAAACAAGCGTTGGTCTGTTGGGTTGTTGCTCCCATGTTTTGACGCAAGATGATTTTTTCTTCTTCTTTGCTTGGGTATCCTATCACTACCTTGAGCATAAAACGGTCTAATTGAGCTTCGGGTAGGGGATATGTACCTTCTTGTTCGATAGGGTTTTGCGTAGCCATTACTAAAAAAGGGTCGTCCAATACATAGGAGTTTTCACCTATGGTAATTTGTCGTTCTTGCATGGCTTCCAATAGAGCACTTTGTACTTTGGCGGGGGCGCGGTTGATTTCGTCGGCTAAGATAAAATTAGCAAAAATAGGTCCTTTTTTTACGATAAATTCTTCTTGTTTTTGGCTGTATATCATGGTGCCAATTAAGTCGGCGGGTAGTAGGTCGGGGGTAAATTGTATGCGACTAAATTTGGCTTGAATAATATTTGCCAATGATTTGATAGCTAAAGTTTTTGCCAATCCGGGAACTCCTTCCAAGAGTATATGCCCTTTGGATAACAATCCAATCAGCAGTTGTTCGACCATGGATTTTTGTCCTACAATTACTTTGCTCATTTCCATGTTGATAATATCAACAAAAGAACTTTCTTTTTGAATTTTATCGTTCAATTCTTTGATGTCCACTGTATTTGTCATAACGATTCATTTTTTTAACTATTATCACTAACGGTATTTGGGTGTAATTTATTTTTAAATAGGTGTTTGAAAGAATGATTTTTTAGATTTATTAAGTTGTTTTTTTGATAAAAAAAAGAGCTAACACTTAGGATAGCTCTTTGGAATATCTTGTTTTAATTTTTCTATTTCACTTCTTCAAAATCTACATCGGTAACATCTCCGTCTTTTTTCATGCTGTCATCGCCTTCCATAGTGGGCTCTTGTTGAGGAGCTTGTTGTTGATTTTGTGCGTTATACATTTCTTGAGAAATGCTGTTCCACAATTGATTCATTTCGTTGGTGGCGGTGTCTATGCCTGCGAAGTCTTTGTTTTTATGAGCTTCTTTGAGTCGTTCCAAGATGCCTTCAATTTCTGCTTTTTTATCGGCAGGTATTTTATCACCATATTCTTTCAATTGTTTTTCGGTTGTGAATATCATTGCATCGGCAGCATTTAGTTTGTCGATTTCTTCTTTCAGTTTTTGATCGGCTTCGGCATTAGCAGCTGCTTCGCTTTTCATGCGTTCTATTTCACTGTCTGTTAGTCCAGACGATGCTTCGATGCGGATTTTTTGTTCTTTTCCGGTGGCTTTATCTTTTGCCGTAACGTTTAAAATTCCATTTGAATCTATATCGAATGTAACTTCAATTTGAGGAACTCCTCTTGGGGCAGCCATAATTCCGTCTAAGTGGAATCGTCCTATGCTTTTATTACCGTTTGCCATGGGGCGTTCGCCTTGAAGTACATGTATTTCAACTGATGTTTGGTTGTCGGCAGCAGTTGAGAATACCTCCGATTTTTTAGTAGGAATGGTTGTATTGGCATCGATTAAGCGAGTCATTACTCCGCCCAAGGTTTCTATACCTAAGGACAAGGGTGTAACGTCAAGTAACAATACATCTTTAACTTCTCCTGTCAATACACCACCCTGAATAGCAGCTCCTACGGTTACTACTTCGTCGGGATTTACACCCTTAGAAGGAACTTTTTCAAAAAAATCTTCCACTACTTTTTGAATGGCAGGTATACGGGTTGAACCTCCTACTAAGATAACTTCGTTGATGTCGGATGGTTTGAAACCTGCATCGTTTAAGGCTTTACGACAAGGTTCTATGGTTGCACGTATTAATTTGTCGCATAATTGTTCAAATTTAGCACGTGTCAATGTTTTTACCAAGTGTTTGGGTATTCCATCTACGGGCATGATGTAAGGTAGATTGATTTCGGTTGAAGTGGCACTTGACAATTCAATTTTTGCTTTTTCGGCTGCTTCTTTCAATCGTTGGTGAGCCATGGGGTCTTTGCGTAAATCAATGTTGTATTCCGATTTAAATTCTTCGGCTAACCAGTCGATTATGGCGTGGTCGAAATCATCACCTCCTAAGTGGGTGTCGCCGTTGGTTGATTTTACTTCAAAAACTCCGTCTCCGAGTTCAAGAATGGATATATCGAAAGTTCCACCACCTAAGTCAAATACGGCTACTTTTAAGTCGCTTACTTTTTTGTCTAAGCCGTAAGCTAAAGCAGCTGCAGTGGGTTCGTTTATAATACGTTTTACGGTTAATCCTGCAATTTCGCCTGCTTCTTTGGTAGCTTGGCGTTGCGAGTCGCTAAAATAAGCAGGTACGGTAATAACTGCTTCTGTAACTTCTTGTCCTAAATAATCTTCGGCGGTTTTTTTCATTTTTTGAAGTACCATTGCCGATATTTCTTGGGGTGTGTATAAGCGGTCGTCTATTTTTACACGTGGGGTGTTGTTGTCGCCTTTAACAAGGTCGTAATTTACTCGTTTTACTTCGTTTGCAATGCGGTCGAATGTTTCGCCCATAAATCGTTTGATGGAAGAAACTGTTTTCTTTGGATTAGTAACAGCCTGACGTTTGGCAGGATCGCCTACTTTACGCTCGCCATTATCCATAAATCCTACAATAGAGGGTGTGGTTCTATTACCTTCACTGTTAGGAATAACAACCGGTTCGTTACCTTCCATTACCGAAACGCATGAATTTGTAGTTCCTAAGTCTATACCTATTATTTTTCCCATTATTTTGTTTTCCTTTCTATATTTTTATAATTATTGTCTTTTTGTTTTTTATTTTCACATACCACTAAAATCAATCAGTATGCCAAAAAATATAAAATATAGA
>JAAYRN010000322.1 GCA_012518765.1 Bacteroidales bacterium | reverse complement strand
TAAAACAGGTTCGACTTCTAAATTAATCATGCTTTTAATCTATTTATTTCACTTTGCAAAAATACATTTTTTTTATAAAAACCTTTGTTATTTTTGTTTCATAATAAAGAAATAATTATTTATTGTTTTCCTCCCATTCCAACATAAGCCTACAAGCCTCATTCTGATTGTCTTCTGTGAAAACTGAGGACACAAAAATATTTTTTGATATTTCTTTTTTCTGAATGGTTATTCTATCTAAATGCTTAGCCTGAGAAATAAATTGGATATTACATGTTTTTAATCTATGATTTTTATGAAACTCATAAGGATATTCGTCTATAGCCCATAATACATAACGTGTATTATTTACATGTTTATTCAAATCCATATCTGAATAAGCTACTGAAAAAAATGAAGGAGCTATAGGGTATTCTACAGCTGGGATTTTGGGTATTTTTTTTGATAAAACATGATGGTCATACATTACATTTCTATCTTTTTGTAGGTTTACTTGTTGAATTTTAAATTCTTCTTTGTCTAATATAACCCAAGCCGAAGTGGCTGCAATGATTCTATTATTTTCTGAGTCGTATACTTCAAATTCTCTTGGATAAATAATCAATTCAGAAGGTCTACCCCATGTTCGTATACGGATGGTTTCGTTCCATTCGGGCATTCTATCTATTTGAATATAAAGTTTTACTATTACCCAAAACATGTTTTTTATTTGCAAAAAACGCCAACCTGTTTGGTTTTTATTTGTATGAGCCCAGGCTACTTCTTGCAACAAATACATTAAATTTGGCAACGTTAATTTACAATTATCGTCTATAAGGTAAGTATAAATTTTAAACTCTTGTTCGTATATATTATTTTCTTTTCCCATTTTTTCTATTATATTTAAAATCTTAAAGTAAGTGCAAAAATAACAAAAATACAGGTTTGTATTTCTTTTAAGGAGAATAATTTTAGATAGATAGCAGAAAAATTACTATTTTTGCATTTCAATTTGAAAAAAATAAAAAAAGAAATATCTTTATTTTGTCAGTTAATCTATAATTATTTAAAAATCAAATAAGAATGAGAAAGTATTTAATTTCAATTTTTTGTATTAGTTTTTTGTTTGTAAGCTATTCGCAAGACAAAGTTTTTAATTTGGAAGATTTGTTTAAATCTAATAAGTTATATGCCGACAATTTAAGGCAGTTGCAATGGATTTCTAAGTCTCATGATTTTGTTTATGTAGAAAACAATATTTTAATGAAACAAAATGTAAAACAGAATCATGCAACTGAATTTATCAGTTTATCGGATATTAATAAGGCTTTACAAGCTGTAGAAATTGAGGATTTGTCTAATTTTCCTGTCATTCAAAAATGGGTATCAAACAAAGAATTTTGTTTTCGTTGGAAAAACATTTTATTTTATTACCATGTTGAGAAAAAAACCATAGAGAAACAGATAGCAATAGATAAATCGGGAAAGAATTTAGAAATTGATTTCTCTAATTCACAAGCAGCCTATACTATTGATAATAATTTATTTGTTGTTACTGCAAATCAAAAACCTGTACAAGTGAACCAAGAGACACCCGAAGGAGTCAAATTTGGACACGTAGTACATCGCAATGAATTTGGGGTTAATCAGGGCTCATTTTGGTCTCCACAAGGAAATTTTTTAGCTTTTTATCGCATGGACGAAAGCATGGTAGCCAATTATCCTTTGGTAAACACATCGACACGCATCGCTACCTTAGAAAACGAAAAATACCCTATGGCAGGCGAAACCAGCCACCAAGTTACACTGGGTGTGTATAATATGAAAAATAAAGAAATCGTTTATATGCAAACCGGCGAACCCAACGACCAATATTTATCGGCTGTAACATGGAGCCCCGATGAAAAATTTATTTTTATAGTAGTGCTTAATCGAGACCAAAATCATTTGAAATTCAACCAATACGATGCTAAAACGGGGGTGTTTGTTAAAACTTTATTTGAAGAAAAAAACGAACGTTACGTAGAGCCTTATCATCCTGTATATTTCGTTCCTAATAATCCCAATCAATTTGTTTGGTCGAGCCGTCGCGATGGATGGAATCATTTGTACTTATACGACATTTCGGGCAAACTTATCAAGCAACTTACTTCGGGAAAATGGGAAGTAAAAAAAATAGCAGCTTTTAATCATACGGGAAAACAACTTTATTTTTACTCCAATAAAGACGAAATTGTAGGAAATCATTTCTACAGCGTCCAATTATCCAACTCGAAAATCAATAGAATATCTACCGATTTGGGTGTACATAAT
>JAAYRN010000321.1 GCA_012518765.1 Bacteroidales bacterium | reverse complement strand
AATGATAGAGCGAAGAGGAGAGCAAATTAATGTGGCTCACATTTTAATTAAACCCAAACCCTCGGCAGAAGAAATGCTCATGTCGAAACAATATTTAGACAGCGTTTATAATTTAATGAAAAACAATAATATGGCTTTCGATACAGCCGTTTTAAAATTTTCAGACGACCCGGGGAAAATCAATGGAGGCATGTTGGTAAACATGTATAATTCATCTTATGTATTTACCGAAGATCAATTGGATAAATCCATTTTATACGCTATCAATGGACTTATTCCGGGCGAGTTTTCACAAACAGTACCTATGATAACCGAAAATGGAAATCAAGCATATAGAATACTGTATATCAGAGAAAAACGAGCAGCACACAAAGCAAATTTAATAGACGATTACGAGAAAATTAAAAATGTAGCTCTTGAACAAAAAAAACAAGAAATACTGTTAAAATGGACTCGAAACAAAGTAAAAACAACACATATAAAATTAAAACCATACTATCAAGAGTGTAACCTTATAGAAAAATTTGGAATTATAATAAAATGATCACATTCAAATCAGATGTAGAAGCCGTTAATGCATTTACGGAAAAATATGCTCAGCTACAGCAAGAAGTAGGAAAAGTAATTGTAGGACAAGACGATGTATTAAAAAATATTCTTATTACTATTTTTAGTCGCGGACATGTGTTGCTGATAGGAGTACCTGGATTAGCAAAAACATTAATGGTAACAACTATATCCAAAGCATTAGGATTAAACTATAATCGAATACAATTTACCCCCGACTTAATGCCCAGCGACATTATGGGAACTGAAATTTTAGACGAAAACAGAAATTTTCGCTTCCTCAAAGGACCCGTTTTTTCCAATGTCGTTTTAGCCGACGAAATCAACCGTACTCCGCCAAAAACACAATCGGCACTTTTAGAAGCCATGCAAGAAAGAAGTGTCTCTATTGCAGGTGTTACCCATAAATTACCCGAACCTTTTTTTGTGTTAGCCACGCAAAATCCCATTGAACAAGAGGGAACTTATCCTTTGCCCGAAGCTCAATTAGATAGATTTATGTTCAATATTTTCTTAGACTATCCCAGTTTCGACGAAGAAATAAATATTGTAAAATCAACCATAGGCGGCGATATGTATGAGCCCCGACAAGTAATTGATTTAGATGAAATTATATATTATCAAAAATTATTACAGAAAATACCCGTAGCCGATAATGTATATAAATATGCCGTAAATTTATCCATAATTACTCGTCCTGAAACAGAAAAAGCACACGAATGGGCAAATAAATATTTAGCTTGGGGAGCTGGACCTCGTTCCTCTCAAAACCTTATCATAGCAGCCAAATGCCATGCTGTTTTAGCAGGAAAATTATCGCCAGATATAGAAGATGTTCAGGCAGTTGCACACTTAGTAATGCGACATCGCATGGTGAAAAACTACAGAGCCGAAGCAGAAAATATTTCCATAGATACCATCATAGACGAATTTTTAAAAGTTAAAATATAGCATACATTCGTAGCTTTTAAATTTCACATCCTATGGACAACAAGACTGCATTTCGTATACGAACAAACGAGGGAAAAAAGGAAATATACGATACTATACGCAAGCGATTTGTCCTACTAACCCAAGAAGAAATGGTGCGACAAGCTTATATTGCTTATTTATTGCAGGAAGTTAAAGTCCCTGAAATTTTGATTTCAGTCGAAAAGAAAATAACATACAATACATTATCAAAACGTTACGATATAGTAGTGGCAAATCCAAATGGAACTATACTCATAGCAGTAGAATGCAAGGCTGAATCGGTTAATTTAAACGAAGATTCCCTGTCTCAATTAGCCTTATACAATGCTGAATTACAAGCTAAATATTTAGTGTTATTCAATGGAAAACAACAAATTGTCTTTCAAAAAAAGGACAACAGCTACACCCTTATTTCGACACTGCCACCCTATGAAAAAATGCTGTTGTAAAAGCTGTTTTATTTGATAAAAGTAAATATCTTATATTTATTTTTTCATAAGACAAAAAAACAATCTATTTTTTTACTATTTTTGTAGAGTAAATTACAAAGACTACATAAAAAAATGCAACAACCTACATTATTAATACTTGCGGCGGGTATGGGAAGCCGCTATGGAGGTCTAAAACAGATAGATACATTAGGACCTAATGGAGAAACCATTATTGATTATTCTATGTACGATGCCCGAAAAAATGGCTTTGGAAAAATCGTTTTTGTCATCAGAAAATCCATAGAACAAGATTTTAAAGAAGTAATTCTCAATAAATACCAACATCTTATAGAAGTCGACTATGTATTGCAAGAAATAGATAGTTTACCGCAAGGTTTTGTATGCCCTAAGGATAGGGTGAAACCATGGGGAACCGCACACGCTATTTTAATGGCAAAAGATAAAATAAATACATTTTTTGCAGTCATCAATGGAGACGATTTTTATGGAAACCATGCTTTTGAAACCATGAGTGCATACCTGAAAACTCTCTCCATATCAAAAGATTCCGATGCTTATAGCATGGTAGCTTATCCATTGTCGCAAACCTTGTCGGAAAATGGAACCGTATCGCGAGGTGTTTGTTCCGAAAATGCAGAGGGATTTTTGATTAATGTAAAAGAACACACTAAAATACAGGAAATTGATAATAAAATAATAAATCAAAATTCCGATGGAACACAAACCTATTTAAACCCTCAAACACCTGTTTCTATGAACTTTTGGGGTTTTCATCCTTCCTTGTTCAATCATCTTGAAAACATGTTTATCGATTTTTTACATGAAAATATACACGATATAAAATCAGAGTTTTATATCCCTTTTGCCATTGACGATTTATTAAAATCAAACAAAGCCAAGGTAAAAGTCCTCAAAACAAAATCAGATTGGTTTGGAGTAACCTACCAAGAAGACAGACAAAAAGTTATAGATATTTTCAAAGAATATTTGAAAGAAGGAATATATCCAACTTCTTTATGGTAATTTTTTGTATTTTTGCAAGGTGCTTTTTTGAAAAATAATGTTTTAAATAATATATTAAATACAAAGATTATGAATTTATTACTGATTAGTAACTCAACCAATTTCGGAGAACCTTATTTAGCGTGGGCATTGAATCAAATAGAGTATTTTTCGGAGAAAAATAACATAAAACCCACCTCAAACATAGTTTTCATTCCTTTTGCAGGAGTAAATATTGCAAACAACGCATATCCAAAAAGTTACGATATGTACGAACTTAGGGTAAAAGGTGTGTTTGAAAAATTAGGATTTACCAATTTTCATTCCATTCACAAATTTGATAATAAAATAGATGCTATAAACAAAGCAGAATGCATCATTGTTGGAGGTGGAAATACCTTTCATTTAGTAGCCGAATTGCATACGTATAAATTAATAGAACCTATCCGCAACAAAGTAAAACAAGGAACACCTTATATTGGCTGGAGTGCAGGATCCAATATTGCATGTCCAACTCTCTGTACTACAAACGATATGCCTATAGTACAACCCGAAAGTTTTCATGCTTTAGGATTGATTCCATTTCAAATAAATCCCCATTACTTAGACCCTCACCCCGAAATAGACAAAATGATTAAGCACGGAGGTGAAACCCGTCAAGACAGGTTAAATGAGTATTTAGCGGTAAATCAAACCATGAAAGTTGTCGGATTACGCGAAGCTACTTCATTATGGGTTGAAGGCGATAAGATGTCTTTAAAAGGAGGGAAAAAACTTGTAATTTTTGAATACAACAAAGAAGCCATCGAAATAGAACCTGGAGAGGATATAAGTTTCTTGTTGAAATAAATACAACATTATTTAATATAATGATAGCATGAAGAAAAATGTAGATTTATCCTGTACATACATGGGGTTAAAATTAAAATCACCCTTGATAGCAGGTAGTTGTGGGCTAACTAACTCCATAGAAAAAATAAAAAAAATGGAATCGTACGGAGTAGGAGCTGTGGTTTTAAAGTCCATATTTGAAGAGCAAATCATAGCCGAAATAGGACGGTCGGTAAAAACAATTGAAAGCGAATACATGCACCCCGATGCCTTAGACTACATTAAAAACTACACCGAAACTACTTCGTATGATGCTTATTCAACGCTCATATCTGACCTTAAAAAAGAAGTTTCCATTCCTATCATAGCGAGTATTAATTGCGTGTCGGATGGCGATTGGATAGATTATGCCAAACGAGTACAAGAAGCAGGTGCCGATGCCTTAGAATTAAATATTTCCATACTGCCCATTGATTTTGAAATGACAGCTAATGAATTAGAAAGCAAGTATTTTCAAATAATTAGGCATGTGAAAAATAAGGTTACAATTCCAATAGCTGTAAAAGTCAGCCCTTACTTTTCTTCATTAGGAAAAACATTAAAAACATTTAGTTTTTACGGAGCCGATGCCTTAGTTTTATTCAATCGATTGCATCAGCCTGACATTGATATTGAAAAAATGAAAGTGATAGGGGCAGGTTTGGAAAGAAAAGGTACGGAGTTTTACAATGTCTTACGTTGGATGTCTATTATGAGCAGCCATTTAGATTGTGATTTGAGTGCTACTTCGGGAGTTGAAAATGGTAAAGATGTTGTAAAACAGCTGTTAGCAGGTTCCGATACGGTACAAATAGCCACCGTAATGTACAAAAAAGGCATAGAAGTGATTAAAGATATATTATCCGAACTTTCAGAATGGATGGAAAAGCATGAATATAAGTCTATTGACGATTTTAAAGGAAAATTAAACTTTAAAAATATCAGTGATCCTAACGTGTATTTACGAATCCAATTTATGAAGCATTTTGCAGGAATAGAATAATCGCATGAACAAAGAACTATGTCTCACTAACGATGGTTCAACCACCTTTTACATACCCGAACTCAAGCAACATTATCATAGTTTATACGGTGCTGTGGGCGAAGCCTTACATGTATTTATACATGCAGGACTTCTGCCTTTAATGGATAAACAACAACATATAAATGTGTTGGAAGTAGGATTGGGAACGGGCTTAAATGCCTTGTTAACAGAAGTATATTCTCGTTCTAGATCAGTTATTTATTATTCTGCCATAGAGGCTTTTCCATTGACTATACAGGAAGCAGAACAATTGAATTTCCACAAACAACTACCCGATGCCTCGCATAAAATCTTTTTAGAAATACACAACACCCCTTCGGATAATCATTTTCATGTAATCAGAGAAAACTTTCATTATAAAATTATTCATGCTAAGTTGGAGCAGTTTTATTTTGATGAAAATGTATACGATTTAGTTTATTTTGATGCCTTTTCGCCCGATGCTCAACCCGAACTGTGGGAGTTGGAAGTGTTTGAAAAAATATATAATTCAATGAAAAAAGGAGGTTATTTATGCACCTATTCAGCCAAAGGGATGGTTCGTAGGCGAATGGAATTTGCAGGTTT
>JAAYRN010000320.1 GCA_012518765.1 Bacteroidales bacterium | reverse complement strand
TTTTTATGATTGGTGTTTTCTTTAATGTCAATGTTTTGTCGTTCCACGATGTGGTATTATTAAGGTTGGGTTGTAAGTAAAAACCTGTGTTTTCTATGTCGTGTTTTCCATCCTCATTTATATGAACATGTAAGGCTACAGCCATGGCAAGCATTTCATCTGTAAATTCTTCGTTTGATTCTGGGGTGTAAGCCGGTGGTATTGTTGCTGCGGGTGTGGGGGTTGTTGTAGATTGAGCTTGTTGTAGTTCTTTTTCTTTTCTTTCTTTTCTTTTGAAATACAAACCTATAATTTTGTAAAAAATAGCTATTACTAAAAGAACTGTAAACACTACACTCATTGATGTAATGGTAATAATGACACCGTGTTTGTCTTTTTCTTCGTAAATTTCCGAACGAGTTTTGGTTAGCTCCGTGTTGTTGATAGCGTTGGGTGTAGTTTTGCTCATTCTTTGCCAAACAGGAAATTCTACGTATTCGAGTTTACCTATTGAGACGTCTGGTCTTTGTGAAGCTACATGATAACTAACACTATCAATAAGGATTTTACCTCCTTGATCGTATAAGGCAAGGTAGGCGTAACCGTTTTTATTAGTGTCATCTAAGAAAAAGTTTACGTGGAAAGTTCCTCTGGTTGGTTTGTTGTAAGCATAAAAGATGACATAACTCTGTGGTCTTAGTATCAAACGTTGGTCTGATTTTAACAGTCTATACTTTCGGGGATTGTTGGGGTCGTTGGTCAAATAACATCCACCTAAGCTAACGGTAGAATAACCCGAGTTGTATATTTCAAACCAACTACAGTTTTCACCATATTCATCCAAGTAGTTGTTGACATTATAAACCAATATTTCATTGATGCGAATGTCTTTTAATCCTTGTGCGTAAGAAATGACGCTGAAAGTACATAAAATAAATATGGATATTAATCTTCTCATTATAAATAATTATTTGATTCTCAAAATGTATTAAAATGAACTAAACGTTGTTTTTTAGGTTGCAAAGATATAAAAATATTTGATATATATACTAAGAAATAAGTAAATATATTTTTTACATGTTTTTTGTGTTAAACAAGTCCAGCAAATCCCATAAAAGCAAGAGCTAAAATTCCTGCTGTAATCAGGGCTATGGGTACACCTTTCATGCCTTTGGGAATATTTACTAAGTCCATTTGTTCTCTAAGTCCAGCAAAAATAGTTATGGCTAATGTAAATCCAATAGCTACCGATATTGCGTAAATGACACTATCGAATATATTGGTAGAAAATTTTTGAGTAACCAAGATAGCGACTCCTAAAACAGCACAATTGGTAGTAATTAGGGGTAGAAAAATCCCAAGTGCTTGATACAAAGGGGGACTTATTTTTTTTAGTATAATTTCAACCATTTGCACTAAGGAGGCAATAACTAAAATAAAAGCAATGGTTTGAAGAAAAAGTAAATTGAAAGGCATTAGAATGTAGGTGTTTACAATTGAGGTGGCTAAGGTTGCTAATGTCATAACAAATACGACAGCGGCTCCCATACCAACGGCGGTACTGATTTTATTTGAAACACCTAAAAAAGGACAGATTCCCAAAAATTGAGCTAATATAATATTATTGACTAATATAGCTCCAATTATCATTAAAATATATTCCATAATTCGATATTTTTTCTATGTTAAACTATTTATGATTTTTGCAACCATTTTACGGCGGCAATGGTAAAACCGTATACAATAAAAGCTCCCGGTGCTAAAACAAAAACAAGTATTCCATCAAAAGGAATAATTTTATGGCTGAAAATAGCCCCGCTTCCTAATAATTCTCTAAAAAAAGCAATGATTGAAATAGCAAATGTAAAACCTATTCCCATACCAATACCGTCTAAAATAGAGTCGAATACAGAGTTTTTGCTTGCAAAGGCTTCTGCTCTTCCCAAAACGATACAATTGACCACAATTAGGGGAATAAATATTCCTAAACTTGCTGATAATGCAGGAATAAAGCCTTGAATAACCAAGTCGACAATGGATACAAAAGTGGCTATTACCAAAATAAAACTGGGAATACGTACTTTATCAGGAATGACATTTTTTAGCATAGATATAAGCATGTTAGACATAAGCAATACAAAAGTAGTTGCTAAGCCCATTCCAAGTGCATTAAACACCGAAGTGGTAACAGCTAATGCAGGGCAAGTTCCTAAAACTAATACCAATACAGGATTTTCTTTAATTAGCCCATTGGTTAATAATTTGATTTTATTCATCTTGATTTTGTTTAATGATTAAAAATGCATTAGATGCTCTTTGAACAGCATCGCAAAAGGCGTGTGATGATATGGTTGCTGCTGTAATAGCATCAATTTCGCCTCCGTCTTTTTTTAGTTTAACAGCAAGTTGTGTTGGGTTTTTTCCAATGAATTGGTTTGGAAAATCATCTTTTTCTTTATCTATTTTGTCTCCTAATCCGGGGGTTTCGTTAGCTTGTAATACTTGGGTTTCAATAATGTTACCTTCGTTATCAAATCCTACCATGATGCTAAATCTGCCACTAAAAGCAAGGTCGGTGTATGTTTCGACAGCAGCTCCGTATAGGATGTTATCTTGATAAGCCACGTATACTGCTACAGAGTCTTTGTCGCCTTCTATAAGTATTTTTTGTTCTTTTGTTTCTCCTTTAAAATCTGGTAATACTTGAGCAATAGCATCGTTTTTTTTCTTTTGTTGAGAGTTTTCGATGGGTTCTTTGGTAATCAGGTAAACGATACTTAAAGCGATAGCAGCTATACAGGTAATGATAGTAAGCGATAATATTAATTGCAACAGCGAAGATTCTTTCTTTCCCATATTTATTTTTACTAAAGTAATTAATTATATATTTTTTGATTCTTTACTCCAAAGCGTTTAGGCTTAAATCCCTTATTAATTAGAGGTACTAACGCATTCATAAACAGTATAGCAAAGGATACTCCTTCGGGGTAAGCTCCTGCTACGCGTATAACTATGGTCAATATCCCGCAGCCTATCCCGAATATAATTTTTCCCCACGCACTCATGGGCGATGTTACCATATCGGTAGCCATAAATATAGCTCCTAACAATAAACCTCCTGATAAAATATGGTAGCTTGGAGGAATGTATGTTCCGGGATTTATCCAGTGTAATACAGCCGCTAATAAAAAGGATGCTCCTATAAAAGAGACAGGTATATGCCACGATATTACTTTTCGGAAGAGCATTATTAAACCTCCAATAATGATGGCTAAAGAAGCTACCTCTCCTAAAGAACCGCCTCTTTCTCCTATTAATAATTGAGCGTATGTGGGTAAACTTTCCATCAAAGAAGTTATATCCTGCCCTTGGCTAAGTCCTGTTTTTATGGCTCCAAGTGGAGTTGCTTCTGTGGTAGCATCGGTAAGTAAGGTAGGATTGGTAAAAATCATACGCGGTTTGGGCCAAGTTGTCATTTGTTGGGGAAATGATATTAATAAAAACACCCGTCCAACCAATGCTGGATTGAAGAGGTTGTTGCCCAAGCCTCCGTAAACCATTTTTCCTAATCCGATAGCTACCAGAGCTCCTATGATAACTATCCAAATGGGTAAGTTAGTTGGCAGGTTAAAAGCCAATAACATTCCTGTAACTATGGTGG
>JAAYRN010000319.1 GCA_012518765.1 Bacteroidales bacterium | reverse complement strand
AAATCAACTGCAAAGATTGTATGCAATCCACTATATTTTTTTCTTCGTTCAAGGTGGTAATAACCCCTGTTATCGCATTCATTCTAATATGTATTTGATTTCGTGATAATAAAAACTCAATATTTCGCCTTGTTCGTTTACTGCATGCAACCTTCCATCGGGGCTAACATCTACTATTTTCATATTGATTTCTTCTTGAGATGAAACAATTAAAAATTTTCCGAAAGTATTTTTCTTATAAAGATACGATAAATATTCACTATGTATCAAATCTTTATCTTCTTGCATACGTTTTTCTATGTACTTCAATATAAGACGTATACTTTGAGAAATAGAATGATTTTTCTGGCTTTCTATTTTTACAGAAGTAGGATTAGGTATCCAAGACGAAAAGCTTGATTGATTCATATTTAAACCTATTCCCGCTATGGAATAGGATATATTTGTCGTAGTAATGATATTTTCTATTAATATTCCCGCTATTTTTTTATCGTTTACATATATATCGTTGGGCCATTTAATGTAAACCGAATTGAGCTTTATTTCTTTTGTTAGAAAATCATGTATAGCCAAAGAAACCCACTGCGTAACAATAAATTGATTTGCAGGAGCTACATTGGGATACAACAGCGTACTCATGGAAATATTTTTCCCTTTTTCGCTTTCCCAGGTGTTTTGTTGTTGTCCCCTACCCTTTGTCTGAAAATCAGAATATACGGTAAAAAAATCGGGTAATTTTCGATTTGATTTTTTATGGCGTAAAACGTGTATATAATCAGATAAAAACAAATTAGTGGATTCTACTTTTTTTTTATGTATTATTTTTCTTTTCCCCCAACTTTTCAAAACAAGCTGATATATAGCTAATAAAACAGTTGCAATGGCAATGCCTAACAAAGCACCGCCAACAATATCGGTGGGATAATGAACGCCCAAATACACCCTTGTTAAGCAAAATATACTTGCCCACAAAGGAAAAATCCACCATGCGTGTTTGGTGATAGCTACAAAGAAAAAAATCAACAAAACAGCTATGCCAAAACTATTGGCAGCGTGAGAAGATACAAAACCGTAATTACCTCCACGATACACTTTTCCATTGGGATATTGATGTAAATGTAGTTGTTCTGACAATCCCTCTTTATGACTTGGACGATATCGCTCAACGTGATTTTTGATGGCTACCGAAGTTTGGTCGGTAAGGGTAACCGACACCGCACACAACAGTAAAATAACGAGTGTTTTTTTCTTGTACTTTTTGATTATAAATGCCAATATCAAGGCAAAAAAAGGCAACCAAAACCAAAGTTTGGTCATCCAATACATCAAAATATCTAAAAATGAATTATGTAAACCATTAACAAACAGCAAAATATCTATATCTAATTGTTTGAATAGGTCTATCATAATGTGCGAAAATTTATAGTATAAACGCTACTGTACGTAAGTAATTGCATAATACTTACTCAAAATCTCCATAAAGCAAGTATTTTTTTCGTATTTTTTTAAATGCAATGATGTCGTCCTGCCAGGAAGCTCGAATTTCTTCTGCTGTTTTCCCCTCAATAATCTGTTTACGAAGTTGGTCTGTTCCAGCTAATTTATCAAAAAAAGGAGTAAAAAAAGTTTGTTTATCTACATAATGATTGTACATTTCTATTATCAGGTCTATATTTACAAAGTTATTGTTTTTCATAACCATATCGCTCAATGTGCTTAGGTCAAAACCTGTACATTTTTTATTTTTATGAGGTACGTTGGTAGCAATTCCCCGTATGTCTTTGGGTGTAAATGTATAATCGCCAATGGGTGAACTGGGATAACCTACGATACGAAAAGGCTTGTCGGTTCCTCGTCCTATGCTCACGGGAGTTCCTTCAAAAAAACAAAGTGTTGGATATAAATAAATGGCTGTCATGGAATTAAGGTTGGGTGAAGGCGAAATAGGCAATTGATAGCGAAACGTATGATGATAACCTTGCACAGGAACCACTTGCAGCAAACACGATTTTTCGCTATTCAACCATTTTTCTCCATGTATCATTTTCGCATATTCGCCCACAGTCATGCCGTGTACAACGGGAATAGGAGCCATACCTATAAAAGAGGTATATTCTTTTTTTAACACAGGACCATCTATCCAATAACCGTTGGGATTGGGTCTGTCTAAAACCATGACAATGATATTTCGTTCTGCTGCCGCTTCCATAATATACTGTAATGTAGAAATATAAGTATAAAACCTTGCTCCAACATCTTGTATATCAAAAATAATTAAATTGACACCTTCCAAATCATTACTATCTGGTTTTCGATGAGTTCCGTATAAAGAAACAATGGGTAATCCGGTTTTTTTATCTATACTGCTTTTGATTTTTTCGCCAGCTTCTCCTTCTCCTCTAAAACCATGTTCGGGACAAAATATTTTAACCACATTTACATTCATGGAAATCAAACTATCCACCAAATGTGTGTTACCAATCATAGAAGTATGGTTGGCACAAACTGCTACTTTTCTGTTTTTCAAATGAGTAAGATACACTTCTACCCTATCAGCACCCACCCGAATATCCTTAGGTGTAATATCTTTGAAAACATAATGCAATTCTTGTGCTGATACCGAAAATAATGTTAACAACAATATGGCAGGCAGTATTTTAATCTTCATAAATCATTAAGTTTTATTTTCTTACAACAATAGCGGGCGTAAAAATATGATTGCTTTCGTGATTATCTCTATCAAATAACCAGCATTCAAATTGAATGGTATCGTATGGAGAAATAGGATTGTTAAAAAATACTTCCAATTCCAACACACCTTCTAAAGATTGTGGTTCTTTGGAAGTATTTATCATAGGTAGGCGAAAATTAGCACAACTTGGAAAATCTATTTTTACCCAATTCCCCTCTTGTTTTTCGTAGTAATTCATGAAAAAATTGTACGTAGAATCTGGCTCATTATCTTTGACTCCTATGTTTCCATCTCCATCGGTAAAATAAATATATAAAATTCCTTTATCGTCTATTCCTGTGCCATTATCTATCTTTTTAAAATCTCGATATTCAATATAAGGAACGATAGGATACGGTTTTATTTCTTGACAAGAATACATTAGCATTACATTTATTATGCTAATTATCAAAACCATATAAAATATTTTTGCTTTCATTCTTTACTCGTAGTAATAATCCTCCATTTCGTTGTTGTAGTTAACTCGTTTTGGACGATAGTTGTTTATTCTATACGACAAAGATATAAATAATTGTCGACTATCATTTTTACGAAAACTATAGGTGTCGAAACTACTCATTTCGTTGTGTCCAAATGTATTGATTCTACTTGTACGACTGGCAAATATATCGCTCACGCGCACACTCAAAGTCAGTGTTTTTTTCAAGAACATTTTTTTAAATCCTATATCCATCACCCATTGTTCTTCCATGCGTCCTTGACCACTACCTCCGCCCCATCCAAATCCACCCATGCTACCTGTGGTTAGCATAGGCGAACGATAGCTTGCTGTAAGCTGAATATCAAAATCCTTAGGTAAAATAAAACTAAACATTCCCCTTACATTCCAGCTCCAATCTTTCATTAAATTGGGGTCTATCATATCCATTCCCTGAGTGCTATCTATCAGCGTTTGATAAAAACTTCCGTTGATATTGGCACGCCACCATTTAAAAATAGTTTGAGCATAATTTAATTCTATTCCATAAGACTGTGCTTGATTGAAGTTTTGATAAGAGGTTAAACTAACCGAATCGTTTAACAATTCGGTATACCTGCTAATCATCTGATAGCGATGACGATAAAATACGTTGGTTGTTACACTCGATTTTTCTGTATAATACTGATAACCAAGCTCCACCGAATTAGTCAATTCAGGTTTAAGGCTTGGATTTCCTTTTGACAAATTAAATCTATCCGAATTGTTTACATACGGATTTAATTGGAAAATATTCGGACGCTGTACCCGCATACTGTAACTTAGAAAAATGGAATGTTTTTCGTTAAACTCATACACCAAATGTAAGGTTGGAAACAAATGAGGATATATACTTCGGCTTGTGGTATCTATATTTTTCAAATAAAATGTATTGTTAGCCAGCTCACCACGTAAACCTACTTGATACTTAAACTTCTCTCTGATTGTATTGGAATAAATAAAATAAAGAGCATTTATATACTCGTTATAATTATAGTTATTTGCATCCGAAGCACTTTCTATCAAATTGTCTTCTTTACTTCCTATGTATTGATGGTATTCTTGGTCTGTAAATCGGGACGTGAGTTTATAGCCAGTTTCTATACGTCCGCCATTGCCTACGGGAGTAACAAAGTCAACTTGAGCGGTAACAAAATGATTGTCGCTAAGGGTTACAGTTTTATTGATAAAATCCTCTCTGTCGGAGGGAATACTGTATGTTTCAAGTCCTTCCAATTCATTACCACCCCACATACGGGTATAATACACACTGGCGGTTAGTTCTTGTCCTTTTTTATTAAAATCATGTTTATAAAAAATATTTGAACTCAAATTATAGTTCGCAAATTCCCTTCTACTATCTAAAATATACTCTTTATCAGCTGTATCTATATTATTAAAACTTGAACGACTATCGGAGTTTGAGCGATGTAAGCGTTCAAATTTTGAGAAATTAAGATTTAGCGACAGGGTGTTTTTCTTGTTTAGATAATAGTCCAATCCTGTACGGATGTTGTGAGACATAAATTCGCCCCTGCTTCGCGACATTTGATAAAATCGATTGGTATCGTTATTGAATACAGAAGCTCTATCTAATGTATTGTAATTATTGCGATTCATCATTCTAAAATTATAATTAGCAAATACATTTACCTTGTTGTAGCGATAGTTTACATTTGCCGATAGGTTGTTTTTACCGAAGAAAAAAGTTGAATCTAAATTGCTTGCTCCCGAACCTACGGTTATCATACCGTTAAAACCTTTTTCTTTTGTTTTTTTCAATACCACATTGATAATACCAGATACGCCATCGGGTTCATAACGAGCTGAAGGATTAGTTATCAACTCAATACTCTCTACCATACCCGATGGTATTTGGTCTAAGGTTAAATGAGTTGGGCGATTGTCAACCAATATGGTTACACTTTGACTGCCTCTGAGCGATACATTTCCTTCCACATCCACATCTACCGAAGGTATATTTTCTAATACTTCTAAGCAAGTAGCCCCTTCGGAGGTTATATTTTTATCAACATTGAAAACTTTTTTATCTAAGTTAGTCTGTATCATCTCTTTTTCCGCCCTAACCGTTACTCCTTCTATCATTTGTTGTCCGGGCATAATCTTTTGTTTTGTTAACTGATAAATAGGGTTTTTAACCGTTAGGGTAATGTTATTCACATATTTATTAGCATAGCCTATATAACTTATTCGTAAATAATAACTTCCCCACGGAACTTTATCTATCAAACAAATACCTCTTGCATTGGTTATAGCTCCCGTTACCATGGATGAATCTTTTAAGCTAAACACCGTAACTGTGGCATATTCAAGTGCTTGACCGTCTTCATCTATGATAGAACATGCAATAACTCCTGTGTTTGAGGTTACAAGTGTACGTGCTTGTATACTTAGTTTTTCTTGGGCTGTTACACTCATCAAGGAAGCTAATAAAATTACTAATAATAGGGTGTGATGTTTTTTTAGGAAAATATTAAATATTATCATGGTATATATTTATATAAATTGCTCAAATGCAAAACTTTAAAACATTTATTTTTTTTAATTATAAGATGCAAAGATACTTGTTTTTTCTTTTATATGTCGAAACAAACAAACAATTGGATGTACAAATACTAAGCCAACTATTTTTAAAGCACAAACATTAATTTCAATATCATGGTAGTTCTTATTTATCAGTGTTTTATATGTGTTTTTTTAAGATTTCATCGGAGGACAACCATTGATAACTATGATCTCTTTTAAACCATGTTATTTGCCGTTTGGCATAGCGACGTGTATGGGTTTTTATATCTGTAATACTTTGCTCTAAGGTGCATTTACCATCAAAATAAAGAAATAATTCTTTGTATCCAACCGTATTGAGTGCATTTGTTTTTCGGAATGGATAGAGTGTTTTTGCCTCCTCCAACCATCCATTTTCCATCATTTGATCGGTTCGTTGATTGATGCGTTGATACAACACTTCGCGGGACATATCTATGCAGTATTTTATGATATTAAAATCTCGTTTTTTAGTTTGTTGCTTGCGTTGAGATGAGTAGGTTTTTCCGGTAAGTATACATACTTCTAAGGCTCGCAAAACACGCTGTGTGTTGTTTTTATCTACAAAATCATAATACTCAGGATCAAGTATTTGTAATTGTTTTAATAACTCCTCATACCTACCTTCGGTTATATCTTTGTGCAATGTATTTCTTAACACGGGGTCAGGGTCTGGCAAGTCGTCTATACCGTAGCATAAAGCATCTATGTATAAACCACTTCCACCACAAACTATGAGTGTATTTTTTTCTTTAAAAACTTCTTTTATTACCGATAAAGCATCCATTTCATATTTATACACATTGTAGTAATCGTGTATGGATATGTGCTGTATAAAATAATGTTTTATTTGCTTTAGTTCTTCTTGTGTAGGCACGGCTGTACCTATGGTCATTTCTCGATAAAACTGCCTTGAGTCAGCAGAAATAATATATGTATCAAAATGTTGTGCTAAGCGTATGCTTAAATCCGTTTTCCCCGAAGCCGTAGGTCCCGTTATAACAATTAATGTTTTTTCTGTAGACACGTTTTGGATTTACGGATTAAATATTTTCAAAATCGGAGTTAAAACCTTCCAATTCGCTTTCGTCGTAATAAACCTCATCGTCTTCGTCATCTTTTAATAGATTTAACGAATTTTCTTCTTGTAAAAGCTCATTAGCAGCCATTTGAACAGTATACTTTAGAGGAAGTTCTGCGGATGAATGTATACAAACGGGATATGTTTTATCGGGTTTTGCTTCGTAAGATTTTAGCAATTCAATGTAAAAAGTTCGAATATTCAGAAAATCGTGTTCGTAAATAATACGTTGATGAGGATCGTCTATAAAATCGCTAATTCGGGCTTCGTCCATGGTGATGGTAGGTTGTACTTCGCCCTCTTCTTCATCCCTCAATTCTTCTTCCTCGTCATCTTGGTCTATTGACATATCCATGAGTGTAATTTCATTACGTTTGTTCCATTTTCGGTCGCAAATATAAAAAGAAGCTAATTCTTCTGGATTTAAGCCTTGTATACTATCTATGATACACTGATGAAAATCTTTAAATGTTTGCTTTGCCAGAATTTCATAATCTCTTACAAAGTCCTCTACGTCATCAAATAACAGTCTAAATTTATATACATACATAATCGTTGTTCTTTTTTACAAAAATATATTTTTTTTATATGTAAATGCGTAAAGTTTTTCAAAAACGACAACTTTTTTTTTCTACAGCTCAGGAGCAAACATAGGATCCCAGGGCGGAAGTTTGATGGGCTTTTGTTTTAATATGTTTAAAATATCTTTTTTAATATATTTTTCCTCCACTACAAGGCGGAACATATATTCACCAAACCATTCATCGGTCATAATCAGCAAGCCTTTATAACCTATATTACCCCAGCTATTTTCAATCAACCATTTGATTGATTTTCCATTTTCATCTAAATCAACACCTACCAAATTCATGGCATGTGCCGAGCTACTGGCAAAAGTTTGTATGCGTTGTTTTTTATCCATAGTAAAATCTACACCCATCAAGGAAGAATAATCGTAATTATCTAAGTCTAACGTACTTTTGCTACGATTGTAAAATTTGCCTACATCGCATGAAAAATACATACAAGTACTGTCTTTGATAGATGCTATGGCTATTTCTTTAATGTCTTCCATAGGCAGATTGATGTATTTCCAGTTATTTCCATCGTATACATGGCGTCCGTATTCCACTTCATACACTTTGTAATATTCACGAGTAGGATCGTTCATAAACATAATGTATGTACTTAAATCTTCGTTTACAAATTCTTTATAAAACGACAGGGGCGTATATTCTTTGGTAGAGATTGGTTTTCCGCTTCCGTCTTTTAGAGTCCAAGTAAATGTGGTAGGTGGAACTCCCAAATTAAGAACCAACATGCGGTAAATGGTTGATAACATTTCTGTTTTCTTTTGTTTCAACTGAGTTTCAGTAGTACCTTTTTTTGCTCCCATTTCACGCAATTCTAAGCCAAATTCCCTTAATTTCAAGGAAATCAAATAACGCATACGTGCCGTATTTTCGCTGCTATGAGTTTCGGGCATAGCAGCTTGAGGAACGACTCCGTATTTTGTTACCAAGTCAACAACTCCTGTAAACTGTCCTCCATCGTTGATGGGGTTTCTGAATAGAAATTCCACCGTTCTGTCGGTTATTTCTTTGGTGCGTGTGTCGATAATGGCTTGTAAAAACAAATTTGATTTTTCCAATTGATCCCAAAAGAAAAGATAGTTGGATGAAAACTCAAAATTATCCATTGGATATTTTTGCATCATTTTTACTCTAAATACATTCATTCCTGTAAATATCCAACACCTACCCGATGATTTCTGGTTGGTTATTCTTTTTAAATTTATTTTATTTGAAAAATAAGTATCGGGCATAGCTGGAAGCTCGCTATTGGTGGATAGCCTGTTGATGTCGCTGCTGCCTATGGCATTTCGTATGGCTTTATCTTGAGTTGTATTTTTATACGATTGTTGAATTTCTTGCAATACTTGCGGGTCTATGCCTCCTTTTTTTTGCTGTGCATTCGCTGTTAGTAAGCCCGTTAAGCAAATTATTCCGATAATTAATTTTATGTTATTCTTCATTATTTATATGTGTTTATGGTTAACCCTGCAAAATTACAAAAAAACTATGTATGTCCCATAAAAAAAAGACACTTTATGCTTTGTTTTGTATTTCTACGCAACAAACACTTGAAAGTGCCTTTCTTT
>JAAYRN010000318.1 GCA_012518765.1 Bacteroidales bacterium | reverse complement strand
TATAAAAACATATAACCCAACGCTTTGAGTGGCACATTTACAGTTTTCCATAAATCTCCTTTTTTCCCTACAAAAACTTTATTCTTCTATACACAATTGAATAATTTTATGTACATTTGCAAACGCATTTTTAATAAAAACAAAAAGGAGGGCACCCATGCTGTATAAACGATTAAAAATAAGTATTTTACTATTGTTTACACTCACAGGAATACACGCACAGACGATATATGTAAAACAAAACAACGATACGCAAGTTAGTTATACATTAGATAGTTTGCAGAAAATTACATTTTCTTCGGGCAAACTTAATATTTACAAAACTGATTATGACACAGAAACTTACACCTTAAGCGATGTACAATACCTAAGTTTTCAAGACTATACTGTCGGCATAAGCCAAACAACATTTTTACAGGCAAATTTAACCGCTTATCCAAATCCTGTTAGTGATTTTTTACACATAGATTTAAGCACGCAAACCAAAGAAGGAGTGATACAAATTCTTTCCATAGAAGGCAGGATACTACAAGAGCAAAAAACCAAAGGTAATACCGTAGTTGTGTTGGATGTAAGTCGATTATCTTCGGGTATGTATCTTTGTCGATTTTTTAATGAATCAGAAATTAAAACCGTAAAAATAATTAAACCATAAAAGGAGAATATTTTATGAAATCAACACATATTATAAACAAAGGACTATTAATTGTAGCATCTATTTATATTTTTTCTTTTCTATCGGCTACAGCTCAAAGCGATACCATGTACATCATGAAATCTGGCTTTATAGTTGGACAATATCATGTTCACGATGATATAGATAGCATTATATTTTATAAACCAGAAATTAACGATACAAACAGAGGACGCTTCACCGATATTCGCGATGGGAATACATATATTTGGGTAAGGATTGGCAATCAAGTATGGATGGCTGAAAACTTAAAATATCTACCCAAAGTAGTAGGAGTTAATACCGGAAGCGATTCCATTCCCTGTTATTATGTTTACGATTATGATAGTACCGATGTTAACGAAGCTAAATTAACTAGTAACTACAAGACTTATGGTGTCTTGTATAATTGGTCTGCAGCCATGGCAGGTAGAGCAGGCAGCACTACAAATCCAAGTGATGTGCAAGGAGTTTGTCCAAGTGGATGGCACATGCCAAGTGCATCGGAGTGGAATGAACTTGTTGAATATGCAGGAGGAGTAATAGTTGCGGGCGACAAGCTCAAAGAAGCTGGCACTACGCATTGGGATTTTTCCCACATAGGAGTCACCAACGAAACCAGATTTACGGCTCTACCGGGAGGGTATCGTTATATTTTTAACGGTGTACCAGTATTCAAAAGTATGTTCCGTAACGGCTCATGGTGGACAGCCACCGAAGACGAAAAAAACGACACCAAAGCATGGTACCGTGGAATAAGTGGAAGTGCAAGCAACATAGGAGAGAATACATTCAACAAAGAAATAGGATTTTCTGTTCGCTGTGTGCGAGACTAAGTT
>JAAYRN010000317.1 GCA_012518765.1 Bacteroidales bacterium | reverse complement strand
TATCTGAAATTTACAATACAGACAAAGTACTATACGAACAAGATTCTTTTGTATATCGCTGTTTTATATCGACATATAATAGCGAAAGACCATTGGCAGAGGAGTTTTTACGAGAAAAAAAATGCAAGAAAACAGATACCTACGTTATGTTGCATTCCCTTAATATAGACAGTTTGCCATCGGGAAACTACTTGTTGAACATACACATTTACAACCTTGACGACTCTTTATTGACTTCTAAAAACTTGTTTTTTCAACGGAGCAATCCCGACATTGACATAAATAGATATTTACCCGATAATGAGTATATAAAACCTCCTATTGACACCCTGTATACATACTTGGATTATATTTACATCATAGGCAACGATGTAGAAAAAGAATTTATTCGCAATGCAAAAGCACATAGCTACGAAGAATTAGATGATTTTTTTACTGTTTTTTGGAACAAGAGAAACCCCAACAATCCCTTACAGGCTTGGTATGAGTATTATAAAGACGTAATGACGGTTAATAACTCCTATTCTTCGCTAAAGTTAAAAGGCTACCGCACCGACAGAGGTTATGTTTTCTTGAAATATGGTGCTCCCAGTGAAATTGAAAAATTTTCTTATACAAAAGATAATTATCCCTACGAAATATGGTCTTACTATAACACAGCAAATCAAAACGATATTTATTTTATTTTTTATAGTAGAGATTTGGTTACCAATCTGTATCAACTCATACATTCTACCGCCGAAGGTGAAATATATGACCCTCGCTGGAAACTAAGACTCAAAGCTAAAGATGCACGCCCAGCAAGTATAGAAGAGACGGAATAAATATTTTTACCGATAAAAACACCCCAAAACTGTAATTCTTTTGAAAGGCGGAAGACGGAAGTCGGAAGTCGGAGGGTGGAAATTGAAAAATAAATACCTCTGTGCTACTCTGTGTGCTCTGTGGTTAAAAAAAAGTCAGAAGTCGTGAGTCGTGAGTCGGAAGACTTGAGTCGGAGGTCAAAAGAATTATTTGTTTCATTTTTTACCGCTAAGAAGGCACAAAGAACGCAGAGAAAGAAAAATAAACTCCATTTATTGCAGTACAAAAAAAAGAGAGCATTTAAATGCTCTCTTGATACGTTATTTTACAACCTGCACTTTACGATTTAAAACTCCTTGTTCCGTGTGGATTTTAACAATGTATAATCCCGATTTCAACGTGCTTATATCTAAGGTGCTTTGGTTTGCATTAATAGAATGATGACTTACTTCTTTGCCTGTAATATCGTAAATATGAGCTTCTTTTATTAAAGCGTCCTTATTATCCAAGGTTAATTGAGTGTTGGCTGGATTGGGGAAAACCTGTATATCAACTTCTTTTACCGATGCAATGCGAGAAGTGTTGTATGTATAATATCTTTTCATATAAATATTCCAATTCCCTAAATCATCTCCAAGATACATGACTTCCAATTCTAAATCCTTATTTTCATTATACAAATAAGTAACTTTTGTTCCATGAAAATCGGGTCTATTTGAACAGGGATTATAATAAGGCATCAACAATATTTCTGTAAGTTGATTGTTCTCATTTACACTTTGAGAAAGATTCATATAGTTATCTGAACATGAATCTGGTATACTTATGGAAACCTCAATGCCAACATAATTATTTTCCGAATCATACACCATATCCATTGTTTTGATATTATTAGAGATATACTCTTTTTGTATACATTTTTGAAGTAAATTATTTGACAAATATTCAAAGTAAATTTTATTGTGTACAACATACTGTGAGTTTGATGTATCATAATAATCTATATCAATAGAATCTGCCAAGTAAAAATCATGTGCTCCGAACCTATTAAACATACTGAGGAGCTCATTAAGTATTGGAATAGACTCTTTATCACGAATATTGTGATAATAATAACGGTAATAATTTCGCATGCCTTTTTTGTCTGGAATTTGATATACATACTCCAAGTCCTTACCCTTACTAATAAAAACCTCTTTACACATAGTATCCTTGTTAGTTGTGTTTATCATAAACTTACATGTAAGTTGACC
>JAAYRN010000316.1 GCA_012518765.1 Bacteroidales bacterium | reverse complement strand
GCGAAACTCATCCCGTATATTTGAAAAACTTTAATCCCATCGATTATGACAGGCAAATCATGAAGGATTGTTTCATAGAATTAATCAATTATGCTCGTAAAAACTGTAATTTTGCTCAAGCTTTGACCTCAAACGATATATTGGATACGGCAGCTAAATACCAAGCTGATTACATGGGGAAAAAAGGAGAAAGAACACACAAAAACATAGTTGGTTTTTTGAAAACTACAGAGTTGCGTTCTACGAAAGCAGGAGGCACTAAACGCGTAGCCGAATTGGTAGCTAAAGCCAAAGCAACCAAAGACAACGCCCGTAGCGATTATTCTTACTTAGAAGTAGCTACCGAGGTTTTAAACTACATCATGAGAAGTCCCAAAACAGCATTAGTCGCCTTAGATAAACAATATACCTACATAGGAGTAGGGGTAGGAGTAGATGGAAATTATAAAAATGTATATGTTTCCCTTGTGTTCGGAAACGACCTGTCGTTCAATAAAGAAGATATTTCTTACAGAAACACAACTTACACAAGACGCACATACAGACTTAAACCTTACGAAGAAAAAACATGCCGAAAATGTCAAATCAAAGGCTTAGAAGAACTACAAAAATGTATCACTGTCAATGGAGATGACATATATTTCATACATCCAGACTCAAAAAAACTTAAACGTTTAATCGGAAAGAAAAAAGATGCTATAGCTATAGATATTGTGCAACACTCACAGTATGTGTGTAATTCACCAAACGATATTGATTTGAATTTTCCAAACAGAGGGGTAATGATGAAATATATTACCTTTAAAAAATTAATGAAGAAAAATGAAATTACAGACCGAAAAAATAAAAGTGTAAAATCATATTTAGCTACCATTCCTAATCAAGTAGATGCTCCTTTTGATGTCAATCTGATTATAATTAAAAATAAAACGGTGTGTAGAACCATCGTGAAAACAAACATTCAGCAAGCATCATCCAATTATTCAGGAAAAACAAGTTTAGTGCCTGATTTAAGTGGAATTCAAACTACAATTAATTACATTCCCGAACCTGAAAATACACGTTTAGAATTTAATGTACCTTTTGAATTAAATAAATCTGAATATAATCCCGATGATATTCGTCCTTTTATAGAGGCACTTCGTGAACCTCAGTTTATTATAGATAGTTTAGAAATTATAGCATCCACTTCTTTTGAAGGAAGCGATGCCTCTAACGAAGCCTTACAAAAGAAACGCTCAGAAAGCATCATAGAGGCTTTAAAGAAAATGCAAGTACAAAACATAGCCTATTCTATTAAATTTGAAGACGGTTATGATTTGCTAATTGAAGATTTGAAAAAAAGTAAAGAACATGCTGACTTAGCCAATTTATCAAGAAGTGATTTAAAAGCAAAAATAAACAACCCCAGAGTTGCTAAAAGTTTAGAACCCATACTTCAAAAACACCGTAGAGCCCACATCACTATATATGCAACTTACGATATTTCGGAAAAATATGAGCAAGGATTTGTAGTTGATAAATTTAATAAAACCATGGCTAAAAAAGACTATCCCATGGCTTTTGCTATACAAAAATTTATAATTAAAAAAGTGGAAGAAAATGTGTATACCAAGAGCTTAATAGACAGTATGTCAATCCCTCATCAAACATCTATGTTGCCTTTTTTAACCAATAAATATTATATGCTATCCTTTTACGATGGAGGCTTGTCGTCCGATAACTTAAAAAAAGTATCCAACCTTGTTAAATTAGATAATAAAAATTTAATAGTCGAATTTAATGCACTGTGCTGCTCTATTTTAGACATGGAAATAAGTTCAAATTCACAAATTATTCCAAATCAGGTTAAAATAGATAAATTCTATAACACTCCCATAGGCAAGGATTATCAAAATAAAGTAGATGCATTGAATATGATATATCAATATAAAGTATTAGACTTTATAAATGAAAGCGATAGACCCAACGAAGCTATGATGGCAACAGTGTACGACAGAATCAAAGAAATAGCACTCCCAACCATAACCTCTTGGCAAAAAGCCTACGAAGTAGCTTCCACTTTTATTGATTATGCTGATTATGAGTTTGCACGAAAAACAATGGATCCCTTTATCGAAGATCCTTCGGTGAGCGAAGATTTTATATTTACATACTTAAATCTTTATAGCATAGATGAAAAAGTATACACATCTAAAAACTTTGAAATAGCCTGTCGATTGGCAGCTAATAAAAACCGCTCTCGTTTTTGTGATGAAATAAAAACTTATTCAGTATTGGTTCGTGAAAACTTAGAAGTTAAGAACATTATTTGTTCTCAGTGTAGATAAATAGATTCAATTAATATAAACCACTGATTTTGTCAGTGGTTTATTATATATATACTGTTATGAAACCGATTCCATTAGCCGAAGAAATGCGTCCAAAAACTTTGAATGAATATTTTGGTCAAGAACATTTGGTAGGCGAGCAAGCTATTTTACGTAAGACATTGGAAATGGGAACTATTCCATCTATCATATTGTGGGGACCTCCCGGAGTAGGTAAAACTACTCTGGCAAATTTAATAGCCAATCAGTTGAAGTGGAATTTTTACAAATTAAGTGCTATCAATTCAGGAGTACGTGATATTAGAGATGTGATTGATAGTGCAAAAAACTCTGACGAAGCCTCTGTACTGTTTATCGATGAGATACATCGTTTTAGTAAATCCCAACAAGACTCACTCTTAGGTGCTGTAGAACAGGGAATACTTACTTTGATAGGGGCTACTACCGAAAATCCTTCTTTTGAAGTTATTTCTCCATTATTATCTCGTTGTCAGGTATATATATTAAAACCCTTGGAAAAGATATATTTAGAGCAAATACTTCAACAAGCTACAGAAGTTATGGAAAAAAGAGTAAAACGTAGCATAAGTATAAACGCAACCAATGCTCTATTTCAAATATCAGGGGGAGATGTACGCAAGCTGTTAAATGCTTTTGAATTAGCTGTTTATTTACACGTTTCTGATAAAAAAGAAATAATACTTACCAATGAAAATGTAACGAATGCCGTACAACAAAACTTAGTAAAATATGACAAATCGGGCGATATGCACTACGATGTTATATCCGCTTTTATCAAGTCTTTACGCGGTAGCGACCCCAATGCAGCTTTGTATTGGATGGCACGTATGATAGCAGCGGGCGAAGACCCCAAGTTTATTGCACGCCGTATGGTAATTTTAGCATCGGAAGATATAGGAAATGCCAACCCCAACGCATTGCTATTAGCCACCAATTGCTTTCAAGCGGTAAGTATGATAGGAATGCCAGAGGCTCGTATAGTCCTTTCACAAACAGCTATTTACCTTGCATGCTCTCCCAAAAGTAATGCTGCTTATGTGGCTATAAATAAAGCCCAAGCAACGGTTAAAAAAACTAAAGATTTGTCGGTTCCTTTGTCCTTACGAAATGCTCCTACAAAGCTGATGAAAGATTTATCCTACGGTACAGGCTATAAATATGCTCACGATTATCCTCAAAGTTTTACAGAAATGGAGTTTATGCCAGAGGAATTAATAGGAAAAGTGTTTTTTGAACCAGGGAAAAATGCTCGAGAATCGGAAATACGTAAACAGTTAAAAGCCTTATGGAAAGGTAAATATAAATACTAAATGCGGTTTTAAAAAATCAGAGGTCGAAAGTCAGAAGGTATGAGACGAAAGACTTGAGGCGGAAGGAAGAAATCCGTTTGTTTTTTACCGATAAGAATACCAAGAAGGCATAAAGAACACAGAGAAAAAACTTAGACCCTATTATTTCTTTCTATTGTCATAATATCAAGCCTTGATTTTAAGTTGTAATTCTTCAAGCACTTGTTGTGGTTTTGCCTTTCCATAAGTTTCGTATTTAATTTCTGTCTTACCGCTTGTAGTTTTTCCATAGTAAATTTTAGTACTAATATCATAAATTTCATTAGAATCGATTTCAATTTGTAATGATCCAAAACTGCCTTGAAAATCAAGAATTACTTCACTTCCATTCCAATTTTTGATAATCATTACTCCATTAGTGCTTCCCTCAAACTCTCCAGTTTCATAATTTTGGAAAATTGAATTAAATCCTTGACCATCAATAAAACTTTCATCTATTTGTCCAAATGAAACTTGTAAAAAACAAACTGATAAAAAAGTTGCTAAAAATCTTGTCATATTAGGTTCATTTTAATGCACCATAACGTCCGGCATATTGGCGTAGGTGGCGATTCACTGCGGTTCTCGGACGGGTGAGAAACTTGCAAGTTTGTATTGCTGTTTCTGCGAGCTTACACCGCCACTTATGTCAATATGCTTGTTATGCGGTCGCCCATTTTTGCTTTGTTATTGTTTAACTATTTTGCTATTTTTAATAATCTTATTTTCGGAGACAACTCTCACACTATAAATACCTTTTGACAAGTGACTTATATTGATTTCTGACTTTCCATTGATATTTTGATTTAAAACTTCTCTTCCAAGCATATCAAAAAGTGTTATTATACAGTACTTTTCATATTCAATTAAAAATTTGTCTTTAGTTGGGTTTGGGTAAATACTCATTTTGGCTGGTTGAGTCATTTCTGAAATATTTGTTTCTCCTATTTGTCTATATGTTATACTATATAATGATCCGGGTGCTGGTCCAACAGGATCATATATATGATGCAAAGTTTCAGGTAGCCCGTGTTCATTGTATGTATAGATATGGGATTGTTGCTCAAAAATGGCTTTTGTCATATTATTATTTGATAAATTCATTATTTCACAAGGAAAGGCTGTTCCCATCCACGGAATTAACTGATAAACAAATAAATAATCGAGTCCAAAATTAGGTCTTGGGTTATTATCGTACTCATAATACAATTCACGCATTTCAAATTCGCCGGGGATTGGTTCTCCCCAAACGTTCATTTTAGGATAAAGATAGGTGTATTTCGTAATATTTCCTGAATTGTCATAAAAAATAGTATCGCGCTCAAAAGGAGTGATATTATCATTGTAAATGCTAACAACACGTCCATCTTCGTAGTGATAATTAAAATGTCCAATCATTGAGCCATTCATCCAAGTTTCTTTCCTAATTAATTCTCTCTGTGGATTATAGAGCAAATGAATATCATAACTAAACCTAAAATGTGTCAAGTCTTGAATTTTTATTTTTGACACAAGTCCGTTTTCATATTCAAATTCATCTACATACTTCAAATCACGAACTCGGCTGTTTTCAAACATTTTACCTGTAATAACCCTTCTTAACAAATTATTGTCAGTGTCATACTCATATTCAGCCGAAGCATAATTAGACGAACTTTCAAATCGAGAAATTTTGTCAACTAAAAAAATATT
>JAAYRN010000315.1 GCA_012518765.1 Bacteroidales bacterium | reverse complement strand
ATCAGAGGTGGTATATGGGGTGGAGTAGATGGTTTGTCTTTGTCCTTAGCCATAGCCTTAAATAGTTATCTAAAATATGCCAAACTATTAGAATACCAAAGAGATCCTAAGGTGTTAGAAAACGAAAATTTTGATTCTGTGTGGTGAAAAAATCTTATTTACTACCCTACTTTTTACCAGAATATTCGATAATGGTTAAGTTAGCTATGCCCACTAATTTGTAAGTAAGTTCCCAGTCAAGGCGATTTTTAGAAAATTCAAGATTACAATTGGCATTTTCTATTTGGTCAATAGAAACGCTTGGAAACAATAATTGTATTATTGTCAATAATTGAGAACCTGAAATACTGTATTTGGTGTCCGAATTTTTGGTTAACAACAAGCCATTCATGTGTAGTTGTGTTTCATCCAATGGGTTGTTGGTTATTAAAATTTTCACGTTATCTTTGGTTTTCGCAGCATCTCCTACGGTAGATAATGTACCTGTATATGTTCCTGCATAATCGTTAGATGTAACTTTATCGCAACTGAAAAATAAGGCTGTGCTGATAACAGCAATGCTTAAAATACTAATTAATTTTTTCATATAAATAAAAATTTAGGTGATTCGTGCAAAGGTAGCTAAATTTAGCTTGTAAAATTCTTGTCGCTTGTATTTTCTTTTAACAAATTTTCTTTTTGTGGAGTTAAAAATAAAAAGAAAAAATAGAAGAAAGCAAAAAAAGTTAATCCGTCTTGACGCTGAAAGGTGTCATCGGTGAGCATGGCTAAAAAAACAATGAGTATGAATATGACAAATAAATCATGTTTGTAAGTTTTGTTGGTAATAAATGGATAAATGATTGAAAATAAAATAATCAAAAATCCTATCACACCAAATTGCATAATAAAAAATAGAAATTGATTGTGGCTTAGTTTGTTAGAGTCTTTCAAAGGAGATTGTGAAATTTGCAGTTGTTTGGCAAATTTTTGTTTTACATCGCCAGTACCAACGCCTATGAATGGATATTTTTTGATGAGGAACAACGAATTTTTCCATAATTCAAAACGTTGGGGTATTGTATATCCAGAAATAGAACCGTTGGTTTTATAGTCGCTTAGTTCCCACAACAAGCCGTATAAACGCGATTTGAAACCTAATTTATTCAAATATACCACATTGGCAATTCCATTTTCGATGTGTGTAATTTCTTCGTCCGATAAGTGTTCAACACCTTGCCTATCTTTACGCAAGCCTTTGGAGTTTAAGTATCTGATAAGTGTATTTTCAATTTTATGTTGGTTGTGAGTATCTTTGTGCGAGAGCTTAATGTTGCTACGTTCGTTCCATGCATCTTCTAATTCTTTTTTGCAAATATAGGCGTATACATAATTCCCATTTTCTATTATGCTATTTTCAACTAAGGGTAAATATGTATTTCCATAGGCAGTTAAACTATCAGTACTAAAGCTATTGTCTTGAATTTTGTAATATTGGTTTACGAGTATACTTATATAAGATAATCCTGCTACTGAAATTATTAGAAGAAGTGAAGGGAGGTATATTCTATAAAGTTTGTTTTTACTTTCTATCATTTTATTTAAAACAACATATAAACTTACACAGATAGCAATACCGATAGCTGTCAACGCTCCTATGTAAAATATGAGGAATAAAAACCAAGCTAAAAAAAGGAAGATAATATGAGTTTGCCATTTTTTATCTTTCTCTTTTACAATTAGATATATGCTAATAAAAAGGGCAAAACACAGGTTCATTTCAAAACGAATGTACGAAATAAAAACAGCTATTTCTCTCTTGTCTATTAATTCTTCACTATGATATACTATAAAGCCATAAACTGAACTAATCATGACACCAATGAGGTATACTTTTAAGAAATTCTGAAAATGTTGTTTGGTGAGCGATTCGCTGGTGGCAAATATAATAGGGAGAAACAATAGGGGAGTTTTCATCCATATTTCCTGCCAACCTTCGCGGGTGTTTTCGGTGTAAATCATTCCCACAAAGTATAACATAAAAAACAAAAGACTAACTAACAAAGGTTTGTTTCTTACTATCTTGTGCTATTTTTCAATAAGTTTGAACTCTAAAAACCAATTTACGATTAAAATAATACCTCCTATGGTCATAAAAGGACGGCAAAAAGGAATGCCTACCAACAAGAGAGTCAATGCTCCGAAGAAAACAATTTTATGAAATAAGTCTTTGTATTTCAATTTTACGGGCTGTTATTTTTGTGTACTTAAAATCTTTGTGTATTCTTCTTTATTTTGCAATAGTTTTTTTACTTTTTCTACTTGAGGGTCATCGTATAAGGCAGCTTCTATTCTTCCTTTTTGGTAGTAGTAGCGTGATACGATTTCAAGGTAGAGTAGTTTTTCTATTTCTTTTCTAAATCGTTGTAAATCTTTACTTTTCTCCTTTTTTATATGTTGCTTTAATTGATTTATGTCTTCTTTGATAGCCTCAGCATATCGGTCGTCTTCGGCACTTTTTTCCAATGCTTTCAATTGTTTTTCGGTATAGGTTTCATAGCTCACTTCTTGGGAAGAAAAATAGGTGGTAAAATCATTGTAAATGGCATCGGTAATGCTAAAATCTTTGATGCTACTTAGTTGATTATGTTTTAGTTTATAGTCATTAGCATAATTGAAAATAACCTTATTTTCTAACATAGTTGCCAATATGGTGCTGTATTCTTCGGCGGGAATTTTAATATCGGGTTCTACACCACCGTAATCGTATACTATTCTGCCGTTTTTAGTTTTAAAGGCAGTGGCTATCGAATCCGATTTTTCTTTGGAACTGCCTTTTATGTCTTTGTCCGCATAGTCGTATTTTTGAATACACCTGCCCGATGGTATATAGTACTTAGAAACAGTAACTTTCAGTCTTGTGTTATAGCTCAAAGGAACTACATTTTGTACCAAACCTTTTCCAAAGGTACGTCTTCCCACCACCAAACCCCTGTCTAAATCCTGAATAGCTCCTGCTACAATTTCCGATGCCGAAGCACTGTATTCATCTACCAAAACAACAAGGGGAATATTTACATCAATAGGTTCATTTCGAGTGTAGTACATTTGATTTTTATTGCTCATTTTTCCTTTGGTGCTTACAATAAGTTCTCCTTTGGGTACAAATAAATTGACTAATTCTACTGCTTCGTTTAGCAATCCGCCTCCGTTGGCTCGTAGGTCAATAATTAAGCTGTTGATACCTTGAGATTTTAACTTTAAAAATGCAGCTTTAACATCAGCCGCAGCATTTTCTGTAAATTGAGACAAGTGAATATAACCTATATCGTCGCTTACCTTTCCTGAATATGAAATATTGGGGAGTTTAATTTCTTCTCTTATAATGTTTTTATTGATTGTGTTTTTTTTGCCGTATGGCAAAATTTCGAGGGAAACGTTGGTGCCGGGTTGCCCTTTTAAAATGCTACTTACATCCGAAACGGTTTTTCCTTTTGCATCTACACCGTTGACTTTTATTATTTTATCTCCAGCTTGCAAACCTGCTTTAAAAGCAGGAGTTCCTTCGTAAGGTTCTGAAATCAACACATAATCATCGTCTTGCAGAATCAAAGCCCCTATACCTCCGTATTGCCCCGTTGTAAGTAGTTTAAATTCTTCTATTTGTGATTCGGGATAATAAACTGTGTAGGGGTCTAATTTATTCAACATGGCATGGATAGACTCTTCAACCAATTCGCCCGCATTGAAGCCGTCAACATAATGCTCGTTTAATTGTTGTAACAAGGTGGCGTAAATATCAAGATTTTTGGCAATCTCAAAATCATTTCTTACAAATCCTATTGTTAATGAAGAAATTAATACAAAACCAACAATAATAATCGAAATTTTTCTTTTGTGTTTCATGCTTTTAAAATGTTTAACAAAAAAACGCAATCCCATGTTATTTATTGCTATAAATTAAAAACTTAAAAAATGGAATTTTACGCTTATTTTATAGACTTGTGTAAAAGGAAAATAATAGTGAGGAAAAAATCACAGTATTTTTAATGGTGATAGTTTTTTATGTAAGAAAATCAACAATTTGAATGACAAAATGTATAATGAGTTTATAGTTAAATATCAGTACAAACAAAAATCCATATACGGCTCCCATAAAGTGGGCTGTATGTCCTATATTATCCATTTTTTTCTTAGCCATGTAAGCGGAGTAAATCAAAAATAAGGCAGCAAAAAAGAAAGCGGGTATACCAATGGGAATAAATAAAAGATATAATTTTTGAGTAGGGTATAGCAAAATATAAGCAAACACTATAGCCGAAGTAGCTCCCGAAGCTCCTACGGCATTGTAATAATAGTTATCCTTATGTTTTTTAAGGTCGTACATGGTAGATACTACGATAGACGATACGTACAACAACAAATAAATTGCATGTCCTTTTTGGTCGAATAAGTACACATAAGATGCTTCTAAATTCTTGCCAAACATCCACAAAACAAACATGTTAACAAATAAATGTATGCCATTGGCATGGACAAAACCGTAGGTAAATAGTTTGTGGTATTGGCGTTGATGGGCTACCGCATAGGCGTTGAACGATAAATTGCGAAACAAATTTTCGTTAGAAAAAGCAGAAATAGAAATCCCAACGGTAACAATAATTAAAATCAAATTTATCATTTGCTTACAATGTCTAAGTCGTAAAGTTGCAAAAATACAAGTTTTTATATTTTAATCTTCGTTTTTCAAATAAAAAAGAGAACATATAATACATGCTCTCTCGTTGTGTTGTTTAAAAAGGTGATTTATTTATTTTTATCGT
>JAAYRN010000314.1 GCA_012518765.1 Bacteroidales bacterium | reverse complement strand
CTTTGGCGGCGGGAATGCTCATCAATGCTTTGCTTAGGTCGGCGTTTAGCTTGTCGAACACAGGTTCGCCCAATCCGATAGGTAAATTTTCCACCCTACACATTACTTGTGCTCCTATGCTGTCTTTTTCGCTTGCTATTTGATGCAATAGTTTCATCATTTGTTCCGAAGTTTCAGCATCGGGGCATCGTAAAGGATTGGAATTTACCGCATTAAAATTTATATTTTTAGAAATGGAAACATTTCCTATTTGAGTGGTAAAAGCCTGTATATGTATATGTTGTTGTTTTAGCAACATCATGGCAAAACAACCGCCTATTACGCGTGCTATTGTTTCTCTGGCTGAGGCTCTTCCGTTTACATAAAAACCTTCGTTTTTGTATTTTTTCCAATAGGTAAATGTAGCCGATGAGGGTTTGAGTATTTCGCTGTTATCTTGATAGTTTGATATATCTACATCTTTGTTTTTAACTATAAATGCTAAGGGAGTTCCTGTGGTTTTACTCTTGTCAATTCCCGATATAAATTCGATATGGTCATCTTCTTTTCGAGCTGAAGAGTAGGCAAACATTCCCGTTTGTCGTTCTTTTACTTTTCTATTAATAAGCTCATAATCTACGGGTATACCCGCAGGACATCCGTCTATTATTCCTCCTACATAGGGACCGTGTGATTCTCCGAAAGTGCTTAAGCGAAACAATACACCTAAGGAATTTTTAGACATAGTGTTATGGTTTGATTTATAGAGATTTGAACCTTAGCTTTCCAATGCTTTTTCCGATTGTTCGGCTATATCGTCATCGACTAAAATACGTCCGCAAAATTCGCATACGATAATTTTTTTGTGTGTGCGTATGTCTAATTGTCGTTGGGGCGATATTTTGCTAAAGCATCCACCGCAGGCGTCTCTTTCTATTTTTACTACTGCCAATCCGTTACGCATGTTGTTGCGAATGCGTGTAAAAGCGTTTAATAGTCGGGGTTCTATATTTTCTTCAAATTCTTTTATTTTTTCCAATAATATAGTTTCGTCTTTTTCGGTTTCGACTATAATGTCGTCCAATTCGCTCTTTTTTGTAGTTAGTTCTTGGTTTAAGGCAGTAAATTCACCTTCCAAATGAGTAATATCTTCTTTTTTTTCAACGATTTTTGCATTGTATTCCTTGATTCTTTTTTCACAAAGCTGAATTTCCAAATCTTGGTAATTGATTTCTTTGGTCAATGCATCGTATTCTCTGTTGTTTTTTACGTTGTCTAATTGTTCTTTGTGTTTCGATATAATAAGGTTGGCGTGTTTGATACCTTGTTGTTTGTCTTCAATTTGTTTTTGCAAATCGCTAATGGTTTCGTTGTATTTTTCCAAACGAACTTGTATCCCCGAACAAGCATCTTCTAAGTCTCTAACTTCCAATGGCAATTCACCTCTTATAACACGCAGTTTGTCAACTTTAGAATAAACAAGTTGTAATTTATACAGGGATAATAAATTGCTTTCAACTGTTTTCTTTATCAAGGATTCGGTTTCTTGATTAGCTGCATCATAGTTAGATTGTTGCGATGTGTTTTCCATGTTTTATGTTGATTTAATTTGATAACTTTTTAATTTACAATAAGTATGTTATTTAATAAAACGATTCTTTTAAGAAAAATAACCAATAGGATTGGTTTCTATTTTAGAACCTACAAAAGTAGTAAATTTTTCGACAAGTTTTTCAACTAAATAATGTTTTATTTCAATTTCACTTTCGTAATGTCCGATTGAATTTAAAAATATATCGTTTTCATGGGTTAAAAAATCATGGTAGCGTATTTCGCCTGTGATAAATACATCGGCTTGTTGGGCTATGGCATCGTTTATTAAAAAGTTGCCGCTTCCTCCACACAAGGCTACTTTTTGTATTTTTCTTTCTGTAAACTTACTGTGTTGTATAACGTTAAGTTTCATTTTGTTTTTCAAGTAAGCTAAAAATTCTTTTTCGTTCATGGCTTTGGGCAAGCTGCCTATCATTCCCGAACCCACTTGAGGGTGATGGTTATCCAAGCTATAAATGTCGTAGGCTACTTCTTCATAGGGATGTGAGCGTAGCAAAGCTGCAATGACGTTATTTTCTTTATAGGAAGGAAAAATAGTTTCTATGCGAATTTCTTTTTCAATATGTAGTTTTCCCATTTCTCCTGTAAAAGGCGTGGCTTGCTCGTTTGCCCTAAAGGTTCCGCTCCCTTCTATATTGTAGCTACAACTGTCGTAATTTCCAATAAATCCGCAACCTGCTTCAAATAGTGAACTCCTGACAGTATCAGCATGTTCAAAAGGAACAAAGGTAACTATTTTTTTTAGTAATTGTTTTTTTGTTTGTAATATGCGTTTGTTTTCCAATTGTAGTTTGTCGGCAAAACAGGAGTTAACGCCTTGTATTACGTTGTCGATATTTGTATGTATGGCATAAATGGTAATATTGTTTTGTATTGCCTTTATTAATATTCTTTCCACTGCGGTTTTGTGGGTGATTTTCTTTAAAGCCTGAAACACTAAGGGATGATGCGAAATAATTAGATTGCAATTATTAGCTATGGCTTCATCCAATACACTTTCGCTTACATCCAAACAAACCATTCCTTTGACAAAATCACTGTTGGCATCGCCTACTATCAAACCGGAATTGTCGTAATTTTCTTGGTAGGATAGGGGAGCTATTTGTTCTAAAAAATGAAAAATCTCATTAATTTTCATGTTTTGCATTTTATTGTGAATATTTCTTCAAAAGTACAAAAAAAAATGTTATTTTAGCATCACTAAAAACATAAGTTAGGTTAAAAAAAAATCCAAGTTTAACTATCTAAAAATGAGTTGTTTGTAAATAATGAAAAAAGTCTTCTTTTACCCT
>JAAYRN010000030.1 GCA_012518765.1 Bacteroidales bacterium | reverse complement strand
TGGTGGTAAAAAAGATACAACCCCACCTCAAATTTTAAAAACCAAACCAGATAATTATGTGAAAAATTTGAGGTGGGGTTGTATCTTTTTTACCACCAGTCAAAGTTGCTTGACTTGCACATGCATACAAAATTATGTAAACAATAAAAACGCTAAGAAATACGCTAAAGTTTCGATATATTGCCATGATAATTTTCATATTGCAAAATTAGCTTTTTTAATGAGGTGTTTTTGTGTTTTTTGATTGTTTTTTTATTTTTTTCAACACAAGCAATGACAGAAAATAAAACATCTATTGTTTTTTTAAAATTATTATTATTCCATTAAAACAGTAAATCATTGACTAATAGACATTTTCTTGTTTTTATGAATAAAAAAATATTATTCAAGGATAGCAAATTATTTGTTATAATTTACTACCTTTGCATCTTAATTTTTAAAAGTATAAAAAGTGAAGAATATCAGTCAAAATCAAGGGAGAGCATGGCTTGTTACATCAGCCGGTATTTTAATCAATTTAATGTTAGGAACTCTTTACGCATGGAGTGTGTTGAAAGAAGCCATCAGTGATTCTATTGCCAAAGGAGGTGCGGGTGCGTTTCAATGGGACATTTCAGCTTTAAACGACCCCTACGCCGTATGTGTGTTAGCTTTTGCATTTTCCATGATGTTGGCAGGTAAAATTCAAGATGTAAAAGGACCTTCTTTTGCTGCTAAGATTGGAGGTGTATTGGTCGGAATTGGCTTTATTGTAGCCTCATTAACAACTAATTACTACTTATGGATACTTGGATTTGGTTTGTTAGCCGGTACAGGCATAGGATTTGGATACTCAGCCACCACACCCGCAGCCTTGAAATGGTTTTCGGCTTCACGTTCGGGTATGGTAGCAGGATTGGTAGTTTCAGGTTTTGGCTTAGCTCCCGTCATTATCGCTCCTACAACATCTTTATTAGTAGGTGCTTTCGGCTTACAACACACCATGCTTATTTTTGGAATTAGTTTCTTTATTCTAATTACAGGATTGGCATTTTTATTAAACAATCCTCCTGCCGATTATGTTCCCGTTGATAAAAAATCAAGCAATGTTGAAAAACTTCAAATTGCAGAAGTAGAAGACAAAACCGCTATTGACATGTTAAAGTCTTTTAATTTTTATGTTATTTGGACTATTTTCTTTATAGGTTCGGGAGCGGGATTAATGGTAATTGGAAATATTTCGGGAATGGCAAAAGCCAGTCTGGGGGCTTCGGCGTTTATAGCTGTTGTCATTATGGCTGTTGGAAATGCCTCTGGTAGAGTGATTGCTGGCGTTGTTTCCGATAAAATTTCAAGACCTTTGACTCTTCTATTGATATTAATTTTTCAAAGTACACTGATGTTAATCGCTTTTTTCTTTTTAAAAGAAAGTTCATCTGCGTTTTTTATTGTACTGTTAGCCACTTTTATTGGCTTCAATTACGGAACCAATTTATCATTATTTCCCTCTTTTACAAAATCATATTGGGGAATGAAAAATTTTGGATTAAACTATGGCGTGTTAATGACGGCTTGGGGCTTGGGAGGATTTATATTCAGTAGATTATCTCAAACCTTATACGCTAAAACCCATACACATGCTACATCTTTTCTGATAGCCGGAATTTGTTTGATAATTTGCATGGCATTGACCATTTACATATTCAAAAAAGAAAAAGTAAAATAGGATTATTTTTATTTTCCTATGCAAAAATTTTCAAAAATAGATCCTAAAATATCATCTGTGCTTACTTCGCCTATAATGCTGCCCAAATGATATAATACACCACGTATATCAATCATTATCAAATCGGTAGATACTTGGTTCTCAAAAGCTGTTTCTGCATGCAGCAAAGCAGTCAACGCATGCTGTAAAGCCTCATAATGACGTGTGTTTGAAACCAATACATCTTCGTGCCTATCTAAAGACAAAGCATATTCGTGTAACTCTGTTGTAATAGCCTCTATATTTATTTTCTTTTTAGCAGATATAAAAAACATATCTTTTCTATTCCACGAGGGAGGAATTTGCAACATATCTGATTTATTGACAATGGCTATTATTTTTTTATCCATATAATTTTGCTCCAAAGCAGCAATTTCTTTTTCTATAAATGTCAAATCATCAAAAAGATACAGAATAATCATCGCCTTTTCCATAGCTTGGTAACTGCGCTCAATACCAAACTTTTCTACTTCATCGGAAGTGGCTCTTAAACCAGCGGTATCGATAAATCGAAAGGTAAAACCATGAATATTCATACAATCTTCTATGGTGTCGCGGGTTGTGCCGGGAATATCGGATACTATGGCACGGTCTTCATTCAACAACACATTCAATAAGGTAGATTTGCCCACATTGGGTTTACCGGCAATGGCTACGGGAATACCGTTTTTAAATACATTACCCACTAAAAATGAATCTATTAAAGACTGAATTTCGTTTTTTAAATTTGTCAACAAGGCTTTTATTTCTTCTCGATTGGCAAACTCAACATCTTCTTCACCAAAATCTAATTCCAACTCCAACAAAGAAGAAAAATGAAGTAATTGTTCGCGTAATTCTTTTATTTTCAAAGAAAAACCACCTCTTAACTGTTGCATAGACAATTGATGCGACATTTTGGATTGGGAAGCTATCAAATCGCCTACGGCTTCGGCTTGGGATAAATCCATTTTTCCATTTACAAAAGCCCTCAATGTAAACTCTCCAGGCTCAGCCAAACGGCATTTATTTCGTATCAACAACTCCAATATCCGTCTTTGAATATAAGTAGAACCGTGGCAAGATATTTCCACCAAATCTTCGCCTGTATACGAGTGAGGCGACTTAAATACGCTCACAAGTACTTCGTCTAAAACCAATGTATCGTCTCTTATTTCTCCTTTGTAAATCCTATAAGGTTCAAAAGATGAAATAGTTGAAGAAAGATAAAAAACAGATTGCAACACCGACCACGCTTCCTTACCCGAAATACGCACAATGGCGATGGCTCCCATACCGGGAGACGTTGAAATGGCACAAATAGTATCGTTTAACTGCATAAAATAATTAAATTAACACAAGGCAAAAATACACTATTTTTTTGGCATATCCTCAGATTTTGTTAGCGATAAAACGAAAGACGTAAAACAAAAAAAATGACTGATGGAAATAAAATATTTTGATAAACAAACAAGAATACCTATAAAACCATACACTACCCAGCATGGGTCGCAGACAATGACATCCTTCGACTTCGCTCAGTAAGCCTCCTTTCTCTCAAAAAATACCACTCCAAATTTTCACTATATCTCCCCTACTTTATTCCAAATCGGCTATTCCATACACTTTTACCTCTCCCGAAGTGGATAAGCTTATCAAATGTTGTTTATGTATCACCACCTTTTGAGTATCAGGTTGGGGCAAGGGATAGGTTTGTTTATCAAGGGTTTCTATATCAAAAACTTCTACTTTTCCGTTCAATACGTATACTATTTTAGAATTCCAAACCGAAAAATTTTTCACTCCCTCTGTAGGTATGTATTTAATATAAGTTCCAAATTTATCAAACACAAACAATCCGTATTTTTCGCTATTGACAATTAAGTACTTACCCCCTATTTCACGCATGCCATCTACCATTATTTTTTTGTCGACAAGAATATGTAGGGATTGGCTTTCTATTATTTTTTTTCCAAAAGCATCGAAACGAAACAAGGCGTCTTTCATGGCATCGTATACCCAAAAACCATTGTCGTAAGATGCACATATTGTTTTAGGTAGCATAATATTCCAATCGGAAAAACGGTAGGTATTGTTTTGTTTTACCAATTGATTGTTTAAAACCGTGAGTAACATAAAATCCTGAGAAAACACCCATATTTTCATGGGATTACTCACGTCTATTGTACTCATAGAACCACTAAAAAAATCGGAATAGGTATATTTCAACTGAAAATTTTTATCGTACATATACAAAACAGAACCATCTGATAAATAAACATTTCCCAATATATCTACTTCCATCAAAACACTTTTTTGTTCCATTGTTTTTAGTAAAACATAGGGAGATACTTGTGTTTTAGCAGAAAAAAACATAGCTAACAAAAAGCAAAACAAGCCGATGGATTTATTCATAATTACCTGAAAATATTCTATCTCCAACAATGAGGCGAACCATAAGGTTGTAATGCGGCATCATTTTTTTGGTATTATTTACTTCTAAGTTTATATAAGTATACTGTACTTGTATAACAGGCTCTAGAGCAATGGAGTAAGCAAAAGGAATCCTTATTCCCATTCCGCCTAATATTCCTCCACCTGCACCACCCAAAACAGGAGCTATTTCCGTTAAACCGCTATTAGGTACATAGCTTTGACCAGCATACATATCCATCATGGTAAAACGCCTATCTTCAACAACCAAATCGGCATGTTGAACTTTTACACTATTTAATTGACCTGCTAATTCAAAAAAAGGCTGTACATGTGGATTTGTACGAATAATATAATTCACACCTATTTCAAAAAAATTTCTCAATTCTTTTCCATTCAAATGATACCTTAAAATTTGAGGACGTTCATTGCCAGCAACTCCTGTGTTATATGTAAAGGTAACACCTCCAAGGGCATTCAATCGGGTTTGCCCAAAAGACAGGGTTAAAGCAAGATTTTTATTCAAATGATATAACATTCCAAATCCAAAAACAAAAGATACGTTGTATCTCATATTTCTATCTACTTCACTCAAACTTACACCATCAGCATCTAATATAACATTTTGATTAGCAAGTATTAAGTTTTCAATAGCTTCTTTTACATATTTGTTCCCTACTGCTCTATTGATACTTACATATTCGTTGGAAATTCCGTTGTAATAGTTGGCTGTAAATTTATTTCCCATATACATACCACAATTAAAGTAGAAATCAAAACCCTTGTATTTATCGTCTGCTGTACTTTTTTCTACATCAATCGACTGTCCGTAAAGTGTTGATTGTAATAATATGACAGATAAAAATACCTTAAAAACAGATTTCAACACGACTTGTTTCATGGTTAAATAGTGGATAATTGTTCTATGGTTTTTACAGGGTCGGGAGAGCCAAACACTGCATTTCCACACACCAATACATCAGCTCCGGCATTTATTAATTGTTTGTAATTAGATAAATCTACTCCTCCATCCACCTCAATGAGTGTGTTAAGATTTTGATTGATTATCATTTTTTTCAATTGCTCAATTTTTTTATAGGTCTGCTCTATAAATTTTTGTCCACCAAATCCCGGATTTACCGACATAAGTAAAACCACATCGGTTTCGCACAAAATATCTTCAAGTAAGGAAACGGAAGTGTGAGGATTGAGCGAAACTCCTGTTTTAACATTCATTTTTTTGATAGCTTGTAGGCTACGGTGCAAGTGATTACAAGCCTCATAATGAACGGTCAACACATCTGCCTTAGCTTCTACACAAAAACGCTCTATATATAAATCAGGATTTTGTATCATCAAGTGAATATCAAGAGGTTTGGTGGCATGTTTGGCTATGGATTTCAATACGGGAAAACCTATGGATAAATTAGGAACAAAACTTCCATCCATAATATCTATGTGAAACCAATCTGCCTTGCTTTGGTTAATCATTTCGATATCGCGTTGCAGATTACCAAAATCGGCTGATAATAAAGAAGGTGCAATTAAATGTTTCATTGTAGTAAAAAATTAGTCATCGTAAATACTTAATATACCGGGAAGTTTTCTTCCTTCACAAAATTCGAGCATAGCACCACCGGCAGTAGAAACGTAATTATATTTATCGGTTAGTTTAAATTTATTGATAGCCGAAATGGTATCGCCCCCTCCTACTAAAGAGAAAGCTCCTTGTTCGCTGGCTTTTACTACTGCATCGGCTATCATGTAGGTTCCATTGCTGAAATTATCAAATTCAAATACTCCCAAAGGTCCGTTCCATAAAATGGTATCGGATTTTAAAATAACATTGCGGTATTTCACACAGGTTTCAGGACCAATATCCATTCCTTCCATAAAATCGGGAATGTTGGCAGTATTGTATATTCTTCGGGTAGCATCGTTCCCAAATTTATCAGCCGAAACGGTATCGCTTGAAGTATAAATATTTACATTGTAATCTTGTGCTTTATTTAAAATTTCCTTTGCTATAGGTAGCATATCTTCTTCGTATAACGAGGCTCCTATATTGCCTCCCAATGCTTTGTGCATGGTGTAATTCATTCCTCCTCCCAATATAATATTATCTACTTTTGCAAGTAAATTATTGATAATGTCTATTTTAGTGGAAATTTTTGAACCTCCTAATATAGCGGTAAAAGGTTGTCGGGGATTGACCAATACTTTGTTTAAACTGTCTATTTCTTTTTGCATTAAAAAACCAAACATTCGATTTTTTGGAAAAAAACGTGCAATAACAGACGTAGAGGCATGTTCACGGTGAGCAGCCGAGAAAGCATCGTTTACGTAGGTGTCTCCATAAGAGGCTAATTTTTTTGCAAATTCAACATCGCCTTCCATTTCTTCTTTATGGAAACGAACATTTTCCAACAGTAATATTTTGCGTGGTGGCAGTGCATCTACCAAATTTTGAGCCTCTTCGCCTATACAATCTTCGGCAAAAAAGACCTTCACATCTACCTTTTTCTGCAAATAAGGAAGTACATGCTCCAAGGAATATTTGGCTTCTTTACCCTTGGGTCGTCCTAAGTGAGACATCAAAATAACAGCTCCACCATCTTCTAATATTTTATTGATAGTCAACAAAGAAACATCGATTCGAGTCGTGTCTTCTATTTCAAAATTTTCATTCAAGGGAACGTTGTAATCAACTCGTACCAATACTTTTCTATCTTTAAAATTAAAATCTTGTATATGTATCATAAAGTGTGTTTTATAAACTTAAATTTCATTTTAAAAAGGTTCTTCGTTATCCATAGGATAAGTTTGTGTTCCTCCCGGTGAAAGCTCTTCGTTGATGCGTGAGGGTATAGTATTATATGAATCCAAAGGTTTAAAATTGGAAGGCAGAGAATCAAAACTTTCTATATCTGCAAATTTTGCATAGTCGGCTATAAAGCGTAATTTAACGTCTTTCAAAGCTCCATTTCTATGCTTGGCAATGATTATTTCGGCTAATCCATTAGCAGGGGTATCGTCTTCGAAAGTTTCCATTGCGTAGTACTCTGGACGATATATAAACAACACCATATCAGCATCTTGTTCTATAGCTCCTGATTCGCGTAAATCGGATAACTGCGGACGTTTGGTGGAAGTAGAACGTGTTTCTACGGAACGATTTAACTGAGACAATGCAATGACAGGAATATCCAATTCTTTGGCTAAAGCCTTCAATGAGCGTGATATAGTACTTATTTCTTGCTCTCTATTCATTCCTCTTACATCCATTCCAGATGTCATTAATTGTAAATAATCGACAATAACTCCCTGTATACCATACTGTTGTTTAAACCTACGGCATTTGGCCCTAAGTTCAAAAATAGACAATGCTGCAGTATCGTCAATCAGTAGTTTGGCATTTGCAAGTTCGGTCATTTTGTTTACCAATGTTCCCCAATCGCTTTCGTCCAAATCGCCTTTTTTCAATTGACTTTGATGAAAGCCTGATTCGGCAGATATAAGTCTCAAAGCCAAGTCGGAAGCCGACATTTCAAGAGAGAAAAAAGCAATGGGTTTATCCTGTTCTATGGCTATGTGTCGTGCCATGGAGAGTACAAATGCTGTTTTTCCCATACCAGGACGAGCGGCAACAATAATAAGGTTTGATTTTTGCCACCCATTGGTAACTCTATCCAATTCGGTAAAACCCGAAGGCAAGCCTCTTAACTTGGTATCTGATTGCCTAAGTGCTTGTAAATCTTCAATAACTTCACGAATCAAATCGGGCATAGTCCGCGAATCTCTTCTGAAATTTTGTTCGGCTATATCGAATAAGTTTTGTTCGGCTTTGTCTAATATTTCGAGAACATCTAAAGTTGGGTCGTAAGCATTGTGAATAGTTTCTGTAGATACCGAAATTAGCTTTCGTTGAATGTATTTTTCGGAAACTATGCGAGCATGGTATTCTATATTGGCAGATGAAACAACTCTGTTAGTAAGAGAAGATAAAAAATAAGCTCCTCCAATAGCCTCTAAATCCGAGTTTTTCCTCAACTGATTAGCAACAGAAAGCAAATCTACGGGGTCATTTGCCGAAAACACCTCTTTGATGGCTTTGTATATTTTTTGATGTGCATCTTTGTAGAACATTTCTTCGTGCAACATATCAATCACGCTGACAGTGGCATTTTGTTCTAACATCATGGCACCCAATACAGCTTCTTCAAAATCAATTGCTTGAGGTAGTATTCGTCCTTGCATATCTACTTCGGGTAGAACTGCTTTTTTTTGTCTCGTTGCTGCTTCTTTTGCCATATTTTTATTCTATTTTATTTTTCCATCCATGTTTGCACATCAACTAATTGCAAAGCAGGGATGTTTAATTTATGTTTTTTACGCAAGCCGTTCAAATCGTTAAATAATTTGGTATCGCTTGTGTTTTTCAAATCGTGAATACTTTGAATATCTAATTTACGCAAAGATTCTATCCATTCTTTGGGTATTCCTATTTTTATAAAATCCTCATCTTTTGATATTTGCCTTTGTTTTTCTGGTTTCATTTGAGGGAAAAACAACACATCTTGTATGGAAGGCGAGTCGGTTAAAAACATCACCAAGCGGTCAATTCCTATGCCTACACCGGAAGTGGGCGGCATGCCAAATTCCAAGGCTCTTAAAAAATCTTGGTCGATATACATGGCTTCGTCATCTCCTTTTTCTGACAAACGTAACTGTTCTTCAAAACGTTGGCGTTGGTCTATGGGATCGTTTAACTCGGAATAAGCATTGGCTATTTCCTTTCCATTTATCATTAGTTCAAAACGTTCCGTCAGGCGTGGGTTGTTTCTATGTTGCTTGCATAGGGGCGACATTTCAATGGGATAATCAATGATAAAAGTAGGTTGTATGTAATGCGATTCGCATTTTTCGCCAAAAATTTCATCAATTAATTTGCCAACTCCCATTGTGTCATCCGTTTCTATGTTTAATTTTTCACAAACTTCGCGTAATTCTTTTTCGCCCATATTGCTTATATCGAACCCTGTATGTGTTTTTATAGCATCTAAAATACTAACTTTGGCAAAAGGAGCTTTGAAGTTTATTTCTTGATCACCTAATTTTACGGTAGTGGTATTATGTAGTTTGAGTGCTATACGTTCGATAAGTGTTTCTACCGATTTCATCATCCAGTTGTAATCTTTATAGGCTACGTAACACTCTATGCAGGTAAATTCTGGATTATGCGTTCTGTCCATTCCTTCGTTGCGAAAATTACGACTAAATTCATACACTCCATCAAATCCACCTACAATCAATCGCTTGAGATATAATTCATTGGCTATTCGCAAATACAAGGGCATATCCAAGGCGTTGTGGTGGGTAACAAAAGGACGGGCAGCCGCTCCACCGGGTATGGGTTGGAGTACGGGTGTTTCTACTTCGAGAAAGCCTTGTTCATTGTAAAAATTCCTCATTTCGTTAATTATGAGCGAACGTTTTACAAATACATCTTTGATGTGTGGGTTGACTATCAAATCTAAATAACGCATGCGGTAACGTTGTTCGGGATCGGTAAAGGCATCGTAAGTTTTTTCGTCGGTTTGTTTAACTATGGGCAAGGGACGCAAAGACTTAGCCAACAAAGTAAATTCTTTGACGTGAATGGATATTTCACCCATTTGTGTAACAAATACATAGCCTTTAACTCCTATAATATCGCCTATGTCTAATTTTTTATAGACTAAATTATACAGGCTTTTATCTTCGTCGGGGCAAATTTCATCTCTTTTGGTATATACTTGAATGCGTCCGTGTGAATCTTGTAATTCGTAAAACGAGGTAGCTCCCATAATTCGTTGACTCATAATTCGTCCAGCTAAAACCACATCTTGGTACGCAGTTGGATTTTTCTCAAAACCATTGAGTATATCTACGGATGTTGTGTTTACGGGGTATTCTTCGGCAGGATAAGCATTGATACCCATACTTTCAAATACCTTTAATTTTTCTCTCCGTATGACTTCCTGTTCGCTCAATTCTAAATTCATTGCTTAATTTTTTCTCTTATATTTTTATTTATACTTAAGTGTTTCTAAATATGCACATTAAGTGCTACGACTCCATGCATGCAAAAGTAAACATTTTTTTTTACATTCAAAAGGATATTTACTTAGTTTTGATAAGTGTTAACAAATAAATTAAATACACATATTTCGAGAAAAAGTGTGTTGGCATAAAACAAGATAATTAACTGATAATAAAAGAAATAAAATGAAATAATTTTTATTTTACCTTATGTAATAAGGTTTGTTCTATAAAAGATTTAAACAACAAAGCCGTTCCTTCAAAACCAAGTATGGAAGAATCAATACTTAGGTGATAAGACGCCGATAATCCCCATTTTTTATTGGTATAATAATTATAGTAATGCTCTCGCTGTCTGTCTATTTTATGTATCATGTGGGCGGCTCTTCGCTCTGATATTTTTTCTTTTTGTACGAGCCATTTCAATCTTTCTTCGTAAGGTGCGTGTATAAAAAAGTTAAAGCTATTTGGAAAATCCCTCAAAATATAATCGGATGTGCGTCCGACAATGACGCATGATTTTTTACGGGCAACTTCGCGTATAACATTCGATTGCATTTTAAACAACTCATCCTTATCCAACACCTTTCGACTACTTATATTCAATGGATTGGAAAACAAAGCAAAAGAAAGTCTATCGGTGGGAGTTTCGTCTGCTTTTTCAAAATAACTGCTGTCTAAGCCCGATTCCTTAGCTGCCATTTTTAACAAGGCTTTGTCGTAAAAATCAACTTGTAGTAGTTCGGATAATTTTCGTCCTATTTCCAATCCCCCCGAACCTATTTGCCTGCCTATATTTACTATAAATTTTTGATTTGTATCATTCATAATGATTTTATTTTTCAAAGGTATTATTTTCTAAATTCTCATCTTGTTTTTTTAGTTTATTTAGTTGTCTAACTATCAATATAATGGCTACAATTGTAGCTAAAAAATCGGAAACGGGCATACTTATCCACACTCCTTTGGTTCCCCAAAAATAAGGGAAAATAAAAAGCAAAGGTAATAAAAATAGTATTTGACGCGAAACCGACAAAAATACTGCTTCTTTGGCTCTGCCAATAGACTGAAAAAACTGACTAACCACCATCTGAAAACCTACAATAGGAAACAGAATTACAGAAATTTGCAAACCCTCTTTCGACAAGCGAATCAATTCCTCATCGGTAGTAAACATAGACGCCATGTATCGCGGGAATAATTCACCCAACAAAAAACCTACTGTAGTAATACATACTGCCCATATTACGGTGTATTTAAAAGTTTTGAGTACTCTATCGTATTGTTTTGCACCGTAATTATAACCCACTATAGGTTGCATTCCTTGGGTTAAGCCCAATACAATCATAACAAAAAGAGTAGCCAAACGGACAATAATACCGTAAGCACCTACAGCCAAATCGCTACCGTATAAAAGCAAACTACGATTGATAATAATCACAATTATACTCCCACCTGCATTCAATAAAAAAGGAGCTATTCCAATGGAAATAATGTCTTTAACTATATTCTTTTTTAATACAAATATATTGAGTTTAAAATGAATATAACTTTTTTTACTAAAAAAATGAAGAGCTTCGTAAAGCAAAGCAAATACTTGAGCCAACAAGGTTGCCAACGCAGCCCCTTCAATTCCCCATTTGAACACAAAAATAAATAAAGGTGCCAACATTATATTAATAACAACCGAAATCAAAGCTGTAATCATGGCTTTGTGCGGATAGCCAGACGAACGCAACATCCCATTTAATCCAAAATATAAATGTGTGATAACATTACCATAAAGTAGTATTCTCATAAATGAGCGGGCATAAGGCAGGGTTTCGGCACTGGCTCCAAAAAACAACAGAATAGAATCTAAAAAAAGTAAACAAACCAACGAAAAGAAAATTCCCGTTATAATGTTGAGTAACACAAGATTACCCAATATTTCTTCGGCACTGCGATAGTCTTTTGCTCCCAAACGTACCGACATAATGGCTGCCCCTCCTACTCCTATTAATGAACCAAAAGCAGCTCCCAAGTTCATAAACGGAAAACTAATAGAAAGTGCCGCTAATGCCATGGGACCCACACCATGTCCTATAAAAATACTATCCACTATATTGTACAGCGATGTGGCAACCATAGCTATAATAGATGGAACAGAATACTGCCAAAGCAATTTACCTATATTGCCATAACCAAGTACTAAAGGACTCTGATTGTTGGACATAACTTTTATTTTTTTCTCCTTTTCAATGCGGGCAAAATTACGCTTTTTTTACAAGCAAATATCATTTTCTTTGTATACTAAGCCACAATCATCAGTCCCACACACGCTGTTTACAATCCCTAACTACGACTGGTGTAAAAAATATTTTTATTAGCAATAATGCAAACAATAAGTCGTTTAAAGTAAAAGAATACAAAATTGGCAGATTTTAACAATAACTTATTAGCATGAACATAAAAGTAATCAATACTTCCGATCATTCCCTCCCGACTTACGAAACCATAGCCTCGGCTGGAATGGATATAAAAGCATTTTTGTCCGAACCCATTACCTTAAAACCTTTCGAAAGAGCTTTAATTCCCACAGGATTATTTATAGAGCTACCCATAGGCTACGAAGCCCAAATACGTCCCCGTAGTGGATTGGCTATCAAATCGGGAGTTACAGTATTAAACACTCCCGGTACCATAGATGCCGACTACAGAGGCGAGGTGAAAATTATACTCATTAATTTGTCTCAAGAAAATTTCACCGTACATAACGGCGACCGGATAGCACAAATGATTGTAGCCAAACACGAACAAGCAAAATGGGAAGAAGTTGATACTTTGTCGGATACAGAAAGAGGCAAAGGTGGTTTTGGTCATACTGGTAAAAAATAAACACAATCAAACATGAAAAAATCTATATTTCTCACTTTTATTTTATTTACATGTTTGACGCTCACACAAGCCCAACGCAAAAAACATACAAACAAAAAAACGCATCAAACAACTCAATTGTCGGAAGAAAAACAGATAGCTAATTCCAATAAATTTATCAGTGCCACAAAAGAACGACTGATTGGCAATTTGGATGCTGCCGAAATTTTATTCAATGAAGTTCTTGATGTTGAACCCTTTCATGATGCTGCTTATTTTGAATATGCTCAACTACTTATAGCCAAAAACAAAATCTTAGAAGCCATACCTAAACTCAACAAAGCCATAGAATTAAACGACACAAACTATTGGTATAAAATCATATTAGCAAGTTTATACAACGCCACCCAAGACTATAAAAACTCGGAAATTTTATGGAAACAAATCGTAAAAAAACATCCCGATAACTTAGATTATCTTTATAATTATTCAATCGCCTTGGTTCATCAAAACAAACTCAAAGAAGTAATGAAAGTTTACGACAAAATAGAACTACATGCAGGCGTAAGCGAAGACATTATAAACATCAAACATAACATTTGGATACACCTAAAAAAAACAAAAAAAGCAGCCAACGAACTCAAAAGACTTATTGAAGTATATCCCTATGAAGTAAAATATTATTTACAAATAGCCGATTTTTATAACCGAAACAAAATGAGCAAACAAGCTATATCATACATTGAAAAAGCTAAAGAAATAGATTCAAACAATGTAGAAATCAACATCGTACTTTACGACTACTATGTTTCGTCTAAAAAAGAAAAAGAAGCTTTTAGTGCTCTTCAAAAAATATTTGCATCCCCAGTATTGGCAGTAGAAGACAAGGCAAAAATCCTTATGCGATACTACCCCTACCTCAACAATCATTTACAATATAGAAAAGAAGCTTTTATTTTGTTGGATACGCTAATCAAAGCCCATCCCGAAAACCCTATGGCATGGTCGGTGTATGCTGATTTTTATTCCGCTATCAACCAATTGGATAAAGCCGTTATAGCCTTTGAAAAAGTATTGGAATACGACCAATCAAAATACGTAGTGTGGGAACAATATTTGTTTATCTTAGTGGATATACGAGAATGGGATAAAGCTCTTGAAAAAAGCAATGCAGCTAAGGAACTATTTCCCAATCAGGCTATTCCTTACTTTATTTCAGGGATTATTTCTGTATTCAACAGCAATTGGCAAGAAGCCATTGATGATTTAGAAGAAGGACGTAAATTTATAGTAGAAAACGAAGCCCTGTTGTTAGAAACCTACTTCTATTTAGCCGAAAGTTATAACGGTATCAAACAATACAATAAATCGGATGAATACTATGAAAAAATATTGATTAAAACACCCGATAACGATTTGGTTTTAAACAACTATGCCTACTCACTAAGCGTACGCGAAGAACGTTTGGATTACGCATTGACATTAGCCGAAAAAGCAAATAAAATCAGAGCAAATCAAGCCTCCTATGAAGACACCTATGCATGGGTATTTTTCAAAAAAGGAAACCTTGAACAGGCTGAAAAATGGATAAAAAAAGCCTTGGAACATCGTGGTAATGAAAGTGCAACCATATTGGAACATTATGGAGATATATTGCTTAAAAAAAATGACAAGCAAAAAGCCTTAAAATACTGGCTACAAGCCAAAGAAATAGACGACACCAACAGCGATTTATTAGAAAAAATAAAAAAACTACAACAAGAGATCAAGTAAATAATGCATTCGTTTAAGAAAAAAGAAAATATATGGTCGGTGAGCGAAGCCTTGGAGCAAATGTTAAAAGATAACAACTTGACTAACCAATACTACGAGCGAACCATTGTTACTGCTACCAAAGAAATATTGGGAACGGCACTTATGCAATATATTTCTCAAATCACCTTGAAAAACAAAAAACTATACATAAAAACTTCTTCCTCTATCGTAAAAAACGAACTACAAATGCTACACTCTCAACTCTTAGCACGCCTACCCCACAACGAAAACAAACAATACGTAAATGAAGTAGTTATACTTTAAATTATCAAAAAAATCTTATTACATAATCTGGATGATTAATAAGTTTACTGAGCGTAGCCGAAGTAAACAAGAGCATAAACAAGAGCGTTTCGACTACGCTCAACGCTCAGTATTTCTAAATATTCAAAATAAAAAAAGATAAATTAAAAATCTTCGTATTAACTTTATCAGCAATAAATCACCCAACCGCCACACCCCCTCCACACCATCCATATTTACAATTAATAGTTTTGGGAAAATATTTTTTTCAAATAATAAAAATTGTATAAATAAAATATATACCTTTGCAGAAGGAATTGTATCGTCCTAAATAAGCGTTACAGGTTTTCGATACAAAAATAATAAATTTATCCACAAGTTTGCAGGTTAGTCTGCAAATTTGTGGATTTTTTATATGTTCTCATTTTTATTTTATTTTGCATG
>JAAYRN010000313.1 GCA_012518765.1 Bacteroidales bacterium | reverse complement strand
TATTTTTTCGCCTCCAAAAATATATTTTGCTCCCAATAAGAAATTGATACGTTCGGACGGATAGTCGTAGTAGTAGTAATTGCGTTGTGCTACAAAATTATTCAAATCGACGAAAAACGACAAGCGTTTATCCCATCTATATTCAAATCCTAAGTTGAAATCAAAGGTAGGTTTTAGCGTTACCGCTTTGATGGAACCTCCCGGTGTAAACGATGGACGGTATGCACCTGTGTAAATATAAAATCCGAAAGAGAATAAAAATTTATCTTTCAGGTTGTATTTGGCATCTAAAGAAGTGGTAAACATAGGTATATACCATGCTTTTTGTATAATGCTATCTGCTGTATATTTATTGTAGTCAAAATTTAATACTATTTCTAACATTTCTTTATAGCGGTAAGTTAAATCTCCGTGTATATTTGTATAAATAGATTGTGAAGATACGACTATAAAGGTATTTGCTAAGTTTACAGAAGTATCGTTTAAGAGGGTTCTTGTGTTGGTGTCGTTGAAAAAGAAGGGCATATTTTTCAATAAAGATAAAGAGGCTCTGGCTCCAAAAGAAAGGGAGCGTGAAAGGTTGGTTTTTGTACCAGCATATACCCTTAGCTGGTCGTTGATAAATCCTAAATCAAGATAATCGGAAAGATAAGGGTTTAGTTTCATGGATGATAGATAGGAGTAGCGTTCCATATCTCCGCCCAATCCTACGTAGAACGATAAAATATTAGGTACTACGTTGAATGTAGCTTCTATGTCGGGGTAAAATCCAAAATGAGAGCTGTCGCGTAAGCCCAATGCCATTTGAAAACCAATTCTAAACGAATAATTATTATAGGTCATTTCCATTTTTGGATTGAGGGCAAACAGCCAATTGTCTTCTTTCAACGATTGATTTTTCCATTCGTTGTGAAAATAGTTTAGGTGTATATCGCCGCCTACTTTGCTTGAGCTTAGTCGGGGTATATCTATGGTTTGCATCAGCGAGGTGTTTAGTCCTAACAGGTGTTCGTGCGATTGGTAATTGTCGTATAAAAAGTCATAGTCTAAAGTATATACTTGCGATAATCCGTTCGACCATTTACCGTAATTACTTATACCAGAAATAGTAGCATATAAATGTTGGTAGTGTCTAACGGTGTTTTTAGCTTTGGGTAAATGTGCATCTGTGATACCGTAATATTTTTTCAATGTATCGGTATTGTAGCCGTAGCAATGTACCATGTCGTGGCTATAGCCAAGGCGAGACTCTATGATAAAGTTTTTTAGAAAATTTTGGCTATATAAATCTACTTCTGAGTTGGCAAAAGAAGCATTTCCGTAGCCTTTGACTTTTCCCCAATACGAATGATGTTTGACATTGACACCATAAGCCCATTTTTTGGTTCGTAAATTACTGTGGCTAAATTCCACATAAGGTTCTAAGTAGCCAAAACCTGCTTTGGCATAATTGCGATACAGCCTAACTATTTGGTCTTTACCTACTTTGGGAGCGTTGATGGGTTCGGGACTGTATTCGTGCATCCATATCATATCTTCGACTTCGTATTTGAAAGTTTGTTTGATAGATGTGGTATCAAATAGAGTTGCTGATTGCTTTGTTTTGGTAGGTTGGAATTTTAAGGTAGGTTTAAAATCTGAACTAACTACTACATCATAAGATTGACTTTTAAGTATTTGTATGCTTATTAGCAAACTTATACATAAAACGACACTTCTATTTATTTTCATATTCTTATATATTTTCTGAATGAGGTGGTACATCGGTTAATTAATTTCAGTATTGTCTTCTTCTTGTTGTTTTAATTCTTTGTTTTCTTTTTCTTTGTTTTCTTCTTTTTCTACAATGGCATTGTATTTTTCTTGAGCTATGGCTTTTAAATCTTCTCCGTCGTAGTTCTCAATTATGCTTAAATAGGTATGTTTGGCTTGGAAAGAATTTCCTTTATCTAAATAAATGTCTCCTAATAGAATATAACTTTTTGCCAACCAATAATCGTGTGAAATATTGGTTAATATTTCAAATATTTTCTTTTCGGCGGCTATTAGGTTGTCTTGTTTATAAGTAATGTAAGCGATGTAATACAAGGCTTCGGAGGCATATTCTGATTTAGCTCCTTTTGATAGGGTTTCGTATTCTTTATATGCTCTTTTTAGGTCGTTTAATTCCATTAATGAACTTGCTATCATGGAGCGAACTTCGTTGTGTGCATCTACATTTGATTTGTTTTCTTTGAGCAATACATCTCCGTATGCTATGGTGTTGCTATAATCCTTACTGTAATAAGATGAACGAGTTAAGCCTAATAAAGCATCGTTTTTCTGGGTGGGAGTGATTGCTTTTTTGTTCAATAAATCATAGTTAGTTAAAGACTGAGAATAATTTTTCTTTTTGTAATATAAATCGGCAACATTTTGTATAGCTATTAGTTCAAATTGGTCTAAGGGATTTTGTATAACATATTCAAAATTAGTAAGAGCTATGTCATCATCTGATTTTCTATAAGCAATTTCGGCAAGGTAAAAATGGGCGTGAGTGGCATATACTCCTTTTGGGAAACGTTGTATGTAATCGTTAAATCCTTTACTTGCTTCGTTAAATTGTTTGTTGAAATATTTTTCGGCAGCAGCATTATACATTATAGTATCTTGGTGTTCTACCGTAATATTGGCAAAAGAAACATTTTTGACGTATACAAAAAACTCTTCTATGTTTCCCGATGAAGAATAAATAGATTCTATATTTTTCAAGGCTATGCTTGCTTCTTCCGAATTAGGATGTTTTTTTACTATTTGTTTGTAAATATCTAAGGCTTTGTCGTTTTGGTCGGTGTTAAAATAAATACCTCCCAATTTGAGCATGCAATTTTTCAGGTAGGGACTTCTTGGATTTTTTTTGATAAAGTCTAAATATAATTCTTCTGCTTTTGTATTATTGCCTACTAATTGGTAGGTATTGGCAATTTCAATTTGAGCGTCTAAGGTGTAAATTGAGTTGGGATAATCTTTCATTAAGGTTTCTAAAGTAGCTATTTTAGAGTCATATAGTCTTAGTCCAGCTTGCGATTGGGCTTTTTGATACAGGGCATAATCTACTTCATAGTTTTTATTTTCAATCACTTTGTCGTAGTATGTGATAGCATTTTGTAAGGAGGCGGTTACGTAGTAGCAATCCCCAATGCGGTTGGTTGCATCGATTTTTGTTTTTTGATCGATGTTTTCTAAGTTTTGTTTTTCGAATAATAAGAAACTTTGTAATGCTAAGCTATATAAGTTGCTGCTATACTGTGCGTATCCTAAGTTATAAAATGCCATAGGATATTCCTCTACTTGAGGAGCTATTTGGGTTGATATAAAGAGGTTGTAATTATTAATAGATTCTTCGTATTTGCCTTGTTGGTAAGCTATTTCGCCTTTCCAAAATAGACTTTTAGCGTAAATTTCGGGGATATAGTTATTAGTAATAGCCTTATTGAGTAAACTATCGGCAGTAGTGAGCTGTTCGTCATTAAACAATTCGATGGCTCTAAAATACAATGCACGCTGATAGGCTTTTAGCAATACAATGCTTTTTGTTTGTATTTTTTCTAAGGATTGTATAGCGGCTTTGTAGTTTTTGGTTGTCAGGTAAATATTTGATAAATATTGTTCAGCTTCGTTTTTATAGGTTGAATTTGGATATTCGTTTAAGAATTTTTCAAAGGCAGTGATGGTAGGAACAAAGGGATTAAACGAGAGTTCGTATTGCAATTTGGCGTAAGCGTAAAGTCCATCTTCCGAAATAATGGGATTGTGTTTGAGTTCATAAGCATACAAAAAAGCATTGGAGGCGTATTCTTTTTGATTGGTTTTTAAATAACAATCGCCTAATGCATAGTAAACGTATTGATTAACACTATCATTGTCTTTACAAAACGATTGGGTTAAATAATTTATAGCCTTGTCGTATTGTTTCACTTTGTAATAACAAATTCCTACTTCGTAGAAATCTTCGCAAGTAAATATTTGAGTTTTATCTAAGTACGATTCAAAATAAGGGATGGCTTCGGGATATTGTTTGAGTTGAAAATGCGATTGAGCTATGATTCGGTTCATTTCTCCCAAGCGTTTTTGACTGCTTTTTGCCAATAAATCAGGAGCTTGCTCTATGATATTGTCGTATTCGCCTAAGGCAAAATAAATATGAGCCATGTAAAAAGGAATAATGTGGTTGTATCCTTCTACGTTTTTTAGTTTCTCAAATCCAGTCAAGGCACTGTGGTAGCTTTTTTCTAAATAAAGAATGTGGGAGTAATAAAATAAAGCCTTGGATTGGTATTGACTTTCCTTTTCTTTTGTTCTAACAAACAAAGGTTTAGCTTCGTTATATTTTTCTGTAATAAAATATGAATATGCTTTTTTAAACTCATATTCAGCCATATTTTCAGGGGTTAACAATCTTTCTTCTATTTTTTCGTATGTTCTCAGTGCTTTTCGATACGCATTTTCGGAAAAATAATAGTTGCCTAAATAAAAATATAACTTGTCTATTTGTGAGTTTTCGGGGTATTCTTCAATAAAATGCAGTATTATTTTTTCAGCATCGGCGTGATACAATAATGCGGCACAAACTCCCATATAGTACAGAGATTGCTCTTTTTGGTAGGCATATTTTTCAAGTATGGCATCGTATACACATGTAAATTTTTCTTTGGCAGCTCCGTATTGCTCTAATTTAAAAAGTTCTTTGGCTGAGTTAAATTCTCTGTCAGGCGAAGTATATGCTTGGTTCTTTTGAGCATAGGCTATACTTATACAAAACAAAAAAGCGAAAATAAATGAAATTTTAAATCTTTTTCTATCTGCAACTTGCATTTTTTTTATTTTTATATTAATGTACGAGGTTTATAGAAACAAAGATATATTTCATACCGACAGAAAAAATAAAAAAACAGAGTTTTTTTCAACAATAATTTTTTGATAAAACAAAGAGGCTGTAGTGTTATGTATATTTTTATCAAATACGAAATAAACTGTTGTGAATATAATATAGAGGAAAATTTTACGGTTTAAAAACTTGTTTGTATCAAATAAAAAAACACCTTGCTAATGAAGGTGTTTTTTTGCTTAACCAATTGATTCTGCGGAGAAAGAGGGATTCGAACCCCCGGAGGCTCTCACCTCAACGGTTTTCAAGACCGCCGCAATCGACCGCTCTGCCATTTCTCCGCTGCAAAAGTATAAAAAAAACGATAACATTTTTGAAATAGATTCAAATAAATTTAAATGCTAATAATCAGATTGTTGTGAGGTGAAAAAGCCGTATTTAGTTTCTGAAGAGTAGAAAAAGCTATTTGTTTTAGTGATATTTTCTAAGCGTTTTATCTAATTATTAAGCCAAATGATTGGTTTTTGAGTCTAAATTGATAAAAGTAAAAATCATAAGGGTATAAGCTATGAGCGATGAACCCCCGTAGCTTAAAAAAGGTAGGGGAATACCAATTACTGGTATTACTCCAATAGTCATACCTATATTGATGGCAAAATGTGCAAAAAATATACAGGCAATGCTATAGCCGTAGATGCGAACAAAGGGTTCTCGTTGTTTTTCGGAACGTAAAATTAAATGTATGATAAGCCAAGCATAGAGGAGTATGACAATAAGAGCTCC
>JAAYRN010000312.1 GCA_012518765.1 Bacteroidales bacterium | reverse complement strand
TTTCCTTTTTTTACTATATTTATCATCCATTTACACGCCAAGCATCCCACTACAAACGCAGCTAAAAACCCGCTAATCAAAGCTATGGCTGAAATGTTTGTCGAAGAAGCTCCAGCCGATAACGAACCTATAAAATCTAAAAATGCTTCACCTAAAATGGGAATTAATACCATAAAAAAAGAAAATTTAGCTACCGACTCTTTTTTATTTCCTAATAATAAGCCTGTAGCAATGGTACTCCCCGAACGCGACAATCCTGGCAGTACAGCAATGGCTTGTGCTATTCCTATGATGAATGAATCTTTCCATGTTATTTTTTCCTTGGGTCGGGGTTTAGCAAAATAAGCAAAAGCTAACAACAATGCCGTTACCAATAAACAACAGCCAACTACCAACAAACCAGAACCAAACAAGGCTTCGACTTCATTTCTAAAAAACAAACCTATAATCATTACCGGAATCATGGAAAGAAAAATTTTCCCAATATATTGCGTTTCATCGTTCCATTTAAAGGCAAACAAACCCTTAAACAATCCCGAAACCTCGCTCCATAAAACCACAATAGTACTCATTACAGTAGCAGCGTGTACAACGATGGCAAATGTTAAATTCTCCTGACTATCAACACCTAACAAGGCTCCTCCTATAATTAAGTGTCCACTACTACTAACAGGTAAAAACTCAGTCAATCCCTGTACAATGCCAAGTAAAATGGCTTCCCAAACTCCCATGTTTTATACTTAATTTGTTGATTCTTCTTGTTCAGTTTCTTTTTTTGCAGGACGATACATTATGGCAACAAACTCTATAACAATACCTATTGTCAACACAATAGGACCTACATACAAGCGTCTTGTATCAAAAATAGCTTCACTATATGCTGTTGGGTCATCGGTACCTCCTCCCGATAGTAAGTAATAGCCTAACCCCATAACAAATATACCTACAATCATCAAGATATAATTTATTTTGCCAAAAGGCATTCCTGGAGCCCATACAACTTGTTCTTTTTTAACAACAGCTTTTTTACCCGATTGCTTTGTGTGTTTAGTCTTTGTTTTTGCCATATCAACTGAATTTATAATAATTAAAAATAAAGTTTATCAATTCTCATTTTTATATACTTTCTTACTGCAAAAAAAGTAGATATCCACGTAAATAAAACCCCTATACATGTTATTATACCAAATAAATATATGTATAATATGGGTTCGTCAAGATTTATCAATCCCGGAAAACGAGAGTAAGCTAAGTATATGATTCCACTTAAAAATAAAATAGCAAAAATAGCTCCCCATATTCCCTGCATAATGCCTTTGAAAATAAAGGGTTTTTGAATAGTCGTTCGCTTAGCTCCTACCAATAACATACTTCTGATAATAAACCGCTTAGCATAAATAGATAATCGTATGGTGTTATTTATAAGCGAAATAGCTATCAATAACAACACAGCACTCATAATTAACATAATCAAACTAATTTTGGCTAAATTTTGATTGATATTTTCCACATAACTGCGTTGGTATTGAATATCGGTAACATTTTTTTCAAGTTGCAATGTTTTTTCTATTTTTTGCAAACTGTCTACAGAAGTATATTTTGAATGAATTTTCAACACAATAGAAGGGGGTAAAATATCGCCCACCACCTCTCTAAAATCATGACCAAGCATATCGATAGTTTCTTGTGTAGCTTCTTCTTTACTAATATATTGCGTTGATTTCACATAAGGTTTTGATTCGAGTATTTTTTGAAACTCCATAATATCGGCTTGTTTGGTGTCGGGAGACAACATGATTTCAAAGCTAATATTTTCGCGGGTTTCCTCTGAAATTTTTCGTCCATTAATCAAAATTATACCCAAAAGACCTATCATAAACAGTACTAATGTAATACTAAGTACGCTCGAAATCCACGAAGTAGCGACTCGATTTTTGGTTATTTTATCTTCTGGTTCTGCCATTTCTTATTGATTTTAAATATTATTAACTGCTAATTTTTATTTTTATTGTATTTTATTCTTCTATGCCATTATCTAATGTTACGTAAATGGAATTTTGACTTTTAAACTCCGGTACTATTTTTTTCATTTGAGCCACCAAATCAAAATCATTATCGCTGTACATAAGAGTGATTAGTTTTTCTATTTCTTTGTTAACTGCATCAAAATCATATTCAATCACCTTTGCTATTTTTATTTTTTGATGTTTGGTAGTAATGGTGTTTTCGTTGTTGTTTAGCAATTCTTCATACAATTTTTCGCCCGGACGCAAACCTGTAAATACAATTTGAATATCTCTGCCCAATTCCAATCCCGACAAAAGCACCATTTTTTTCGCCAAATCAAGTATTTTAATGGACTTGCCCATATCGAAAATATAAATTTCACTTCCGCTACTCATTGCCCCCGCATGTAAAACCAATTCACAGGCTTCGGAAATAGTCATAAAATAACGGGTAACTTCGGGATGTGTGATGGTAATGGGACCTCCGTTTTCAATCTGTTTCCGTAAAATAGGAATAATAGAACCATTAGAGCCCAGCACATTACCAAAACGAGTAGTAATAAATTTACAGCTATTGTTGTGTTTTTTTCCAAGCGATTGTACATAAACCTCTGCAATGCGTTTGGATGCTCCCATCACATTGGTTGGGTTGACTGCCTTGTCGGTCGAAACCATGAAAAATTTGCTAACCTTATGTTTTATACTCAAATCGGCTAATATTTTTGTTCCTAATACATTTACTTTCACCGATTGAAGTGGATTTTTTTCCATCAAAGGTACGTGTTTATATGCAGCCGCATGGTATATGACATCGGGCTTATGTTTGGAAAAAATATTTTCCATAAATTCCTTGTCGCAAATATCGCCCATGCACACCAAATAAGGTTTGCGAAGTGAAGTATCGCTTAACGATAATTCTAAAAAAAACATAGGCGACTCGGCATTGTCAATCAAAATCAGTTGCTTGAAATCAAATTTCATAATTTGATATACAATTTCACTTCCTATAGAACCGGCTGCTCCCGTTACAACAACAACCTTGTTTAGCAAATCTTTACGTATAATATTACTATCCAACTTAATAGGTTCTCGCTCTAAAAACTCTTCGATTTTTATCTTCTTTATCTGCTTAAAACTCAGTTGTCCATTTATCCATCTATCTACGGGTGGCACCAACAAAACTTTGGTTTTATACTCCAAACACATTTCCGTCAATTCTCTGCTCTTTGCCTGCGGAAAATCTTTAATGGCAATAATAACGTGGGCTATACTTCTACGTTCCAATAATTTTTTCAAATCTTTATAGGAGTAAATAATCAGATTGTCTATTTTCTTTCCTATTTTTTGAGGGTCATCATCAATAAATCCAATAACGTTATATTTGTTTGAAATATCTTGATAAATAGAGCGTTTTGTTGTAAAACCCAACTCTCCCGCCCCATAAATAATTACATCTTTTTTCCCTTTAGGAACGTTTATATATTCAAAATAAATGATTTTCGTAAACAGACGGTAGAAAATCATGATAAAAGTAGTTACGATAAACTCTAAAATAACAATGGAAAATGGAACTAAAAAAGTCTTATTTACAAAATAATAAACAATAATATTGGCAACACACAAAATTGCAGAACCCAAAAAGTTAACTAAAAAAATACGCGAAATATCCTTGCTCCCCGTGTAACGCAATAAAGAAGTATGTATCTTAAAAATAAGAAACAATGCGATGCGAATACCTATGATTATTTCAAAAATAGAAATAATTTGCGAGCGTTCAAAAAACGCTGGTGCTTTGAAATTCATTCTCAAAACCATCACCAATGCTACGGAAAACAATACGATAAGCAAGTCTATAGTTAAAATAAACCAGCTGGGTGCTGTATTGTTTTTTGGTGATAAGAAAAAACTTCTTTTCATGTTGTTAATTTTTATTTTATGTGCTTTTTAGATTCTTCCCAAAATACATCCATTTGTTCCAAATCCAAACTACTGATTAATTTCTTTTGCTTATTTATCTGATTTTCCATGTATTGAAAACGTTTGATAAACTTTCGATTGGTGCGTTCCAACGCATCTTCTGGATTTATATCTAAAAATCGAGCGTAATTAATCAAGGCAAACAACACATCTCCAAATTCTTCTTCCATCGCCTCTGTATTTTTTTGTTGTTGCTCGGTTTTAAATTCCTCAATTTCTTCTTTTACCTTTTCCAATACTTCACTTATATTGTTCCAATCGAAACCTACACCGCGTACTTTTTCTTGTATGCGATAGGCTTTTACCATAGCGGGCAAAGAATGGGGAACTCCCTCTAAAACAGACTTTCGTCCCTCTGTTAATTTAATTTTTTCCCAATTATTTTTTACATCTTCCGAGTTTTCAACTTTCACATCTCCAAAAACGTGAGGATGACGAAGCTCCAATTTATCGCATAATGTATTTACCACATCGGCAAAATCGAAAGATCTTAATTCAGAACCAATTTTTGAATAAAATACAATGTGTAACATAATGTCGCCCAATTCTTTTTTTATTTCA
>JAAYRN010000311.1 GCA_012518765.1 Bacteroidales bacterium | reverse complement strand
GGGTTCATTGGCTTCTATATTGTTGATTTTTCTGATTTCATTTATATCAGCAAGTTGAAAACGTTGAGCTATACTCCACAAGGTATCTCCTTTTTCAATTTTATAGTCAATATATCTTGCTTCATCTTTTTTGATGTTTAATTGTGTAGTGTCGGATGCTGTGTTAGCTAAGGTGTCGGATGATATATTTACGATGTTCAATGTATCGAGAGTTGTTGTTTGTTTTTCTGTTTTTTTCTCATCGGGAATCTTGATATATCCTACAATTAATCTTTCGTTTGGGTGTATGACTGTCGATTTTTTATTGTTGATTTTCATGAGTTCAGATACACTTATACCGTATTTTCGAGAGAGTATGGATAAGGATTCTCCGCTTCTTACGATATGAAGTTTATGTTTAGAAGACGTGGACGAGGATGCGTTTTCAGCAGATGCAAATACGGCATTTGATATAGGGTGGGTGGGGAAATATAAGTTGGTATTGTAGTTGTAAATACTATCTTTTTGACTTTCAAACGCATGTATATATTCAATGGGAAGGGTTAAGATCATGGTTTGATTGGAAGCAGGTATTACATTCCTTTTATATTGAGGATTATAACATGAAAGTTGTTCCATAGGAATATTTAGCACAGAGGCTACTTGTTGTAGGTGTAGCTTATTTGAAATGTGTATAGTATCGGTTATTTCTAAGTTCATTTTGGCTGGTTGTATTCCGTATTTGTCATAGTATTTCATGGCGTACATGGCTCCATAAAATGCTGGAACATAACCTCTTGTTTCTCTTGGTAAATAGTTGTATATTTCCCAAAAATCTGTTTTTCCTCCAGAACGTTTGATGGCTCTGGTAACATTTCCAGGTCCGCAATTGTATGCAGCAATGGCTAATACCCAGTCGCCCCAAAACATCTCACTTAAATCTCTCAGATGTTGTGCCGCCGCTTCGGTTGATTTCAAAGGGTCTCTACGATCATCTACCCAAGTGCTTACATTTAAATCATACATTTTTCCTGTGTTGTACATAAATTGCCATAAGCCTGTTGCCCCAGCTTTGGATACGGCAGTTGGGTTTAATGCCGACTCAATAACTGCTAAATATTTTAATTCCAATGGACAATTATATCTATCCAAGGCTTCTTCAAACATAGGGAAATAATATTGGGATAATCCCAATAAAAGAGATATTCCTTTATAACGCTTTGTGTATACGTCAATGTATCGACGAATATGTTGGTTGTATACCAATGGAAATAAAGTTTGGTCGGTAATGGCTTTTAAACGTAAAAAATGAATGGAATCTATATTTTCAGTTTCTATATCTTGGTAGTCGAAAGCTGTTTGTGAGTTTTCGTGATAAATGGCTTTTTTTGCATACCAAGTTTCGTTGATTTTATCTAATTGTTCTAATATGAGTGAGTTGTCTTCTGCTTGTAGTGAATCTGTCGATTCTTTTAATTTATTTTGTGCAACTACAGACACACTAATTATAGTACAAAATGTAATAAAAATATTTCTCAAAAGCATATAAATAACGTTTAAATGTAAATGTTAGTGAACTTAGCTAAGCTAAAGTGGAAAAATTTTGCAAAGATACATTTTTTTAATATAAATTATTTGTTCAAAATCTTTATTTCTACCCTACGATTCATATCTTCTTCTTTTTCATTGCGTTCAAAAGGAAAACGTTTGTTAGAAGAACCAAATCCTTTATATGTCATTCTATCAGAATTTATTCCAGCTGACACCAAATAATCATATACAGCCTTGGCACGATTGATACTCAAATGATAATTTTTGTTTATAATATCATATCCATCTGCTCCATTTACTTGGCAGCAAATATGCCCTTGTATCTCTATTTCAAGATTTTGATAATGTTCCATGATTTTCAATAATTCTTCTAATGCACTTTTTGATTCGGGCTTAAAATAAGCGGTACCTCCAACAAATAGAATATTTTCAATCACAATTTGACTACCTACTTCCAATTCCTCTTCATTGAAAAGGATTGTCTGTTGATTAGCTTTGTCTGTTTGCTTTTCAATCACAGTAGAATATAGCCAAATTTTAACTTTTCGATGTGCTGAAATACCCTTGTTTTCAGTGTTTTTTGAATCAGAAGGATTGCTGTTAGGAAAAACACCTAATCCCTGATAATTTACGGTTTGAGAGTGGATGTTTTCTTTTTTTACTAAGTAAGAATAGGTGTTGTATGCTCTTTTTTGAGATAAACTTACATTATAAATTTGCGTTCCCAAATAATCTGTATAAGCTGTAATTTGAATAGAATCTATATTTTTTGTTTGTATAAAACTGTCTATTATTTCTGTATGTGCTTGGGTTAAACCATGCTGATCTATTTCAAAAAATAGGGTCAAACTATCTTTTTGCTGTTGCGAAAAGGAGAAAGCATAAAGAAAAACAAAAACAAAAATATTAACTGTAATCCGCATGATGTTTACATTTCTATAGTAGATAAACTTTTTTGAATCAAAATTATTTTATATATAAATACGAAAAAGACAAATAAGTTCATTTATATAGTGCTTTTTTTGTATTTTTGCAATTGAAACGGAGGAAAAAAAAACAGAATTGAAAAATTAAAATATAAATATAACAATCAGTTATGAAAGTAGTTATCTTAGCAGGAGGTTTTGGTACACGTTTGAGTGAAAGTACACATCTTATACCTAAACCCATGATAGAAATTGGAGGTAAACCTATTTTATGGCATATTATGAAAATATACAGTCATTTTGGGTTCAATGAGTTTATTATATGTTGTGGATACAAGCAATACGTTATCAAGGAGTATTTTGCTAATTATTTTCGTCATAACTGTGACATAACAGTCGATTTGTCAGATAATAGTTTAGAGGTTCTTGATAATCATTCTGAAAACTGGAAAGTAACCATGATTGATACGGGTTTGAATACCATGACAGGTGGACGCATCAAACGGATTCAGAAATATACTGATAATCAACCGTTTTTACTAACCTATGGAGATGGAGTTTCGGATGTAAATATTAATGAAACCATACAAAGCCATCAAAAAGCTCAAAAAATATTAAGCATGATGGCTTATCAACCTGGAGGACATTTGGGAGTATTAGATATACAGGGAGATGAAGTAAAATCATTTGTCGAAAAACCTAAAGAATCAGGGACATGGATAAACGCTGGTTTTTTTGTTTGTGAACCTCAAATTTTTGATTATTTAGAAGGTGATCATGAGATGTTTGAACGACAACCCATGGAACGTTTAATGGAAAAATCTCAAATACATGCCTTTAAACATACAGGTTTTTGGAAACCTATGGATACCTTACGAGATAGCAATGAGTTGAATAGCCTTTGGGAAACAGATAAAGCCCCTTGGAAAGTTTGGTAATATAGCGATTATTGAAAATGGAGATACAAGATTTTTATAAAAATAAAAAAGTATTTATTACAGGACATACAGGATTTAAAGGGTCTTGGTTGACCGCTATTTTACATAGCTTTGGAGCTGAAATCAAAGGTTATGCCCTCAAACCCGAAACCAATCCCTCGTTGTTCAAGGTTTTAGATGCTAAAAACTTATGCCATTCAGTAATAGGCGATGTACGCGATGTGGTGTTTTTGCATCAACAAATAAAACAATTCCAACCCGATATAGTATTTCACCTTGCAGCACAACCCATTGTAAGAACTTCTTATGAAATCCCTGCAGAAACTTTTGAAGTAAATGTGATAGGTACGGCTAATGTCTTGGATGGCATTCGATTGATGGAAAAGCCCTGTACCGCCGTAATGATAACTACCGACAAAGTGTATGAAAACAACGAAACCGGTCAGGCATACAAAGAAAATGACAGATTAGGAGGCTACGATCCCTACAGTGCAAGCAAGGCTTGTGCCGAGTTAGTCATAGCTTCTTATCGAAAATCATTTTTTAATATAGAGAATTACGAAAATCATCAAGTTATACTTTCTTCAGTACGAGCAGGAAACGTAATAGGAGGGGGCGATTGGGCAAAAGATAGATTGCTGCCCGATATTGTTAGAGCGTTGAGCAAAAATGAAAATATCAAAATCAGAAATCCCTACGCCGTTCGTCCTTGGCAACACGTACTGGAACCACTGTGGGCGTACCTTGTGTTAGCTATGAAAATGACACAAAGCCCTAAAAATCATGCCGATGCTTTCAATATAGGTCCTTACCCTCACGATGTGCTGACTGTAAAAGAAATGACCGAATTAGCCATTAATATTTGGGGAGAAGGAAATATTGAGTTTGTAGAAATGCAAAACCAACCCCACGAAGCCAAATTATTGTCCTTAGACATTGCTAAAATAGAAAAAATATTGGGATGGGAACCCAAACTTGACGCAAAAAAAGCATTGGAATATACCTTAGAATGGTACAAAGCATATTATATGCAATCGGCTGATATGCTAAATGTTACTATCAAACAATTGACGGAATATCAACAACTATAACATAAAAAACATGACTAAAAGAGAGCAAATATTGAGTTTAG
>JAAYRN010000029.1 GCA_012518765.1 Bacteroidales bacterium | reverse complement strand
GGCTCGTTGCTAACTTTTGAACACGTTGAAAACAATCAACACTATGGATACGATAAAGTAATTATGTTAGCAGGAGGTATTGGACAGGCTAACAAAGAATATGCTTTGAAAAAAGAACCTCAAATTGGAGATAAAGTTATAGTACTGGGTGGCGATAATTATCGTATAGGCATGGGTGGAGGAGCCGTATCTTCGGTTTCTACTGGTGAGTTTTCGTCAGCGGTAGAATTAAATGCCATTCAACGTTCCAATCCCGAAATACAAAAACGAGTATTTAACACCATACGCGCTATGGCAGAATCCGATGATAATCCTATAGTTTCTCTACACGACCACGGAGCGGGAGGACACCTAAACTGCTTGTCTGAATTGTTAGAAGATACAGGAGGACAAATAGATATAGATAAACTACCCATAGGAGATAAAACTTTATCGGCTAAAGAAATCATAGGTAATGAATCGCAAGAACGCATGGGTTTATTGATACATGAAAAAAATGTTGAAGTATTGGAAAAAATAGCCCGTCGCGAACGAGCACCCATTTATAAGGTAGGTGAAACCACAGGAGATCATCGCTTAGTATTTTCTCAAAAAAACACTAAGCCTATTGATTTAGAAGTAAAAGATATGTTTGGAAACTCTCCAAAAACAATCATTGAAGATGAATCCATTCAAAATAAATTTGCACCTATTCCCAAAGCCAAAGAAAGTATAGAGCAAAGTCTTGAAAAAGTACTGCGATTAGAATCAGTAGCATGTAAAGATTGGTTGACCAATAAGGTCGATCGTTCGGTTAGTGGCAAAGTTGCCTGTCAGCAAACATGCGGAAGTATTCAATTACCATTAAATAATTTAGGAGCAGTAACAATTGATTTTCAAGGAGGAAAAGGAATAGCTGTTGCTATGGGACATGCTCCTATGGTAGGTTTGATTAATCCTACTTATGGCTCGGTAGTATCCATAGCCGAAGCATTAACTAATATTATTTGGGCTCCTTTTACACACGGACTTAAGGGAATATCTTTGAGTGCTAATTGGATGTGGCCCTGTAAAAACAAAGGCGAAGATGCACGTTTATACGAAGCAGTAGAAGCAGTTTCTTTATTCGCTCGCCAATTAGGAATTAACATTCCCACAGGAAAAGATTCGCTATCTATGACTCAAAAATACCCCAATGGAGATGCCGTTTTATCACCGGGAACTGTGATAATTACAGCAGTAGGCGAAGTGTCGGATGTTAAGAAAATAGTCAAACCTGTTTTACAAGCCAAAAACAATACCGAAGTCTTATATATTGACATGTCATCAGATACAATGAAGTTAGGGGGAAGTAGCTATGCTCAAACTCATAACTTATTGGGTGATAATGCTCCAACGATTCAAGATGTAAGCCACTTTAAAAAAGTATTTGAATCCATACAACTATTAATTGAAGAAGGTAAAATATTAGCTGGACACGATATATCGTCGGGAGGTATGATAACCACACTTTTAGAAATGTGTTTTGCCGACAACAACATAGGCTTAGATGTTGATTTGAGCAAGTTGTCTAAAGAGGATATACATACTGTTTTATTTTCCGAAAACCCAGCTATCCTTATTCAGGTAAAACAAACTGATAATATAGTTAACTATTTGGCAAATAAAGGAATTGTTTCTTATAAAATAGCAATAGTAGAAAATCAAATCCAACAACCAACTGTAAAAATAAATTACCACGATCAAAAAATTATCTTAGATATAGCTCATTATAGAGATATTTGGTTTGAGACGTCTTATTTCTTAGATAGAAAACAAAGTGGAGAAGAAAAAGCAAGTAAGCGTTTTGAAAATTACAAAAAACAACCTTTGCATTATACATTTTCACCCTCTTTTACAGGAAAAATTAATACTGTAGAACGAAAATTGCAAGCAGCAATTGTAAGAGAGCAGGGGACAAATGGAGATAGAGAAATGGCTTACTCTTTATATTTAGCGGGATTTCAGGTAAAAGATGTACATGTTAGCGATTTGATAGAAGGTAGAGAAGACCTGAAAAATATTTCAATGTTGGTATTCCCGGGTGGTTTTGCTAATTCAGATGTATTGGGTTCAGCAAAAGGATGGGCTGGAGCTTTTATTTATAATGAAAAGGCTAATAAAGCTCTAAAAGAATTTTATACACGTGAAGATACGTTGAGCTTGGGAGTTTGTAACGGCTGTCAGTTAATGGTAGAATTGGGCTTGTTATATCCTAATCATTCAGAAAAACCACAAATGCTACACAATGATTCTCAAAAATTTGAATCAAGTTTTGTGAATGTTGATATTTTACCTAATAACTCCATAATGCTGTCGAATATGGTTGGAAGTCGTTTGGGAATATGGGTAGCACACGGGGAAGGCAAGTTTGACCTACCTTATACGGAGGACAAATATGTGATTCCAATGAAATATAGCTACGCAGATTATCCTGCAAATCCTAATGGTTCAAGATATAATGCAGCTGCTATTTGCAGTGAAGATGGACGACATCTTGCTATGATGCCTCACTTAGAGAGAGCAGTTTCCCCATGGCAATGGGCTTACTATGAAAATGATAGGGTAGGAGATGAGGTTTCACCTTGGATAGAAGCATTTATAAATGCACGCAAATGGATTGAAGGTAAACAATAAATAAACTATACGATGTATCGTCCTAAATAAGCGTTACAGGTTTTCGATACAAAAATAATAAATTTATCCACAAGTTTGCAGGTTAGTCTGCAAATTTGTGGATTTTTTATATGTTCTCATTTTTATTTTATTTTGCATG
>JAAYRN010000310.1 GCA_012518765.1 Bacteroidales bacterium | reverse complement strand
TTTATGTCTGTCCTGTGCTTATGCCTTATCTTTAACTCAAAAAGATTTAGCGGGATATTTGCTGCTGATCTCCATCTGTTCAAAGAACTTTCCCCAAAAAAACTTACCACGAATAAGTCAGTCGATTTGGGAATGCAAAAGTACAACTTTTTTAATAGCAAACAAACTTTATACGAAAAATAAAAGAAAAAAGATAATAATACTGATTATCAGCAAAATAAAAGAAAAAAGAAACAGAAAATAAAACAAAAAACAAACAATGCAAACAAAAAAAAGAAAATAAATGGAATGAAATGGAATGTAAAATTGAATATTATGGAATAAATTCGGAGTTTTTGTAATATACTACTTTGTCATTTTCTATATTTTCCGATTTATAAGGTGGTGTGGATAGCGTAGGGGCTTGGATTCCTTGACCGAAATTTTTACTTCCAATTAATACACGTGCTTCATCCCATAAGTTTTTGGATAGAAATTTTTCAAGAGTATGTTTTCCGCCCTCTATGATAATGGATTGACATTTATTTTGATACAATGTAGTAAGTATTTCCTCTATATAATTTTTCTTATCGTTAATATTAATATATTGTGTTTTGTTATCTTCATTTTTATTAAAAGTATTGAAAATAATTGTTTTCTGATTATTATCAAAGAAAGCGTAGTCTTGATATTGGGGTAGGGGTGTTTTTAAAAAAGTAATTCGGGTAGGATGTATTCCTGTTCCGTATCGTATGTTAAGTTGCGGATTATCATTACGTATGGTGTTTGCTCCTACAAAAATAGCACATTCTTCGCTTCGCCAGCGATGGACTTTGTATTTCAATGATTCGTTACTTATCCAATAATTGCTGTTTGTTTTTCTCAAAGTTGGCGAAATATCCATGTAGCCATCTAAGGTTTGAGCCCACTTTAATATAATGTAAGGTCTTTGTTTTTGAAAATAAGTAAAAAATCGTCTATTTAAATGAAAGCACTCTTTTTCTAAAACTCCTACTGTAACATGGCATCCGTTTTTCCTTAGTGCTTCGATTCCTTTTCCTGTTACCTTGGGGTTGATGTCTTTGGTTCCGATAACTATCTGAGGAATATGATGTTGAATAATTAATTCGCTACAAGGAGGTGTTTTTCCATGATGGGAGCATGGTTCTAAATTTACATAGAGTGTAGATTCTTTTAACAGCGATTTGTCTTTCACTGATTGTATAGCTTGTACTTCGGCGTGATTTTCTCCATAGCGAGCGTGATAACCTTCACCTATAATACGTCCTTGATGTAGGATTACACAGCCAACCATGGGATTAGGGGCTACTTTTCCGTTAGCACGAGAGGCAAGTAATAAGCAGCGTTTCATATATAAATTGTGGTCTTGTTGGTGATTCATAGCAGAGAGTACTTAATTTTGTTGCAAAAGTATGATTTTTTTCAATAAAAACTTGTATTGAATTATATTTTTTGTATTTTTGCATGGTGTGTTTTAGTCTATAATTCTATAAAGATATATTTATTATGAAAAAATTTGCAGTAGTTGTTAGTGGGTGTGGACATTTGGATGGTGCTGAAATACAAGAAACTCTTATGACGATGTTAGCCATTGAAAGAAGCAATTGTGATTATGAGTTGTTTGCTCCAGATAGAGACCAATATCATGTTATCAATCATTTAACTATGGAGGAAATGCCTGGAAAACGTAATATGTTGATCGAAGCGGCACGCATAGCAAGGGGTAGGATAAAAGACGTTTCAAATCTTGATATTCAGCATTTTGATGCAATTGTATTTCCCGGTGGTTTTGGAGTAGCTAAAAACTTTTTCACCTATGCTTTCGATGGTGTTAAAGCCGATGTGTTGCCTGAAATCGCTAAGATTATTAAAGAGGCTCATGCTGCGGGTAAACCCATTGGAGCTTTATGTATTTCACCCGTTTTAATAGCGAAAGTTTTGGGCGATGTTACCGTTACTATAGGACAAGATGAGGCTACATCGGATGATATTATTGACATGGGTGGCAATCATGTAAATGCCATTCAAACCGATGTTGTGTCGGATAGAAAAAATAAAATATTTTCAACACCGTGTTATATGTTAGAGGCTTCGGTTGAAGACATAGCCGAAGGTGCAGAAAATTTGATAGAAACTATGTTGATGGATATGTAAAGTTTTGTAGCTTAACTATTTAATTCGTTGATTCTATTTATTAGTACATCAGCTAAACTACTGGCTCCTATTCTAAATAATTGTTTATTCATCCATTTTTCACCCAATACGTGATAAAGTAGTCGGATGTAAGATTGGGTTGATGTAATATCTCTGATACCTCCAGAAACCTTAATTCCTACTTGTTTTCCCGTTTGATTATAGTTGTTTTTTATTGCTAACAACATGGAAGTGAAACTTT
>JAAYRN010000309.1 GCA_012518765.1 Bacteroidales bacterium | reverse complement strand
CCTACAGATAAATTTGTCATAGAATCTCTGCCATCGTTTCCATTCCAAATAAAACGATAAGGGGGAGTTCCTCCAGAAACATAGGCTGTTATTTTTCCATTGTCGTATCCATAGCATAAAGGTCTGACCAAGTGAATACTATCGAAATTTAAAGGAAGAGGAGAATGTACAATAGGAAATACACGACGGGTACAATGAGCCGTATCTTTTACATATATATCGTAAACTCCTGCACATAAATCAGAGGCACTGTCCTTGTCGTATCCATCTTTCCATAAGTAGGTATAAGGAGGGTATCCGTCTGTGGGATGTAGAAATATTGTACCGTCGCAATCGCCAAAACAAGTAACGGGGGTAGTAGTATAAGGTACTTGAAAATCAACGGAATCTATTACATAAAGTTTGGCAGTATCTTGGCATAAATTTTTATCGGTAACTACAAAAATATACTCTCCGGCACAAAGTTCATTTATTGATTGTGTGGTGTCGCCTGTAATCCACCAATAGGTATAAGGAGGAATGCCTCCTGTGGCATCGCCCGAGGCGTATCCGCTGCAACTATCATTGCAATATACGTATGTGTTTGTGTCGTAGAAAAAGGTGTTGATTTGTGTTGGTTGAAACAAAGTAGTGTCTATAATATGTTTACAACCATTTGTATCATAGATAGTAACGCTATATGAACCTGCAAATAAATGAGTGGCTCTATCATTTTTCCCTATATTATTTTTCCATTTGAATGTACAGGGCATGGAGCTTGAGTCTAAATTAATAATAATATGACCGTCATTTAAGCCATAACAACGTATGTTTTTAATATCCAATGTATAATCAATAGTATAAACATTCACAAAAAGTAAATTTTCACTTTTACATCCGTGTTCGTTTTGTACGATAAAATTAAAAAAGGTAGGTTGTTTAGGTGAAATAGAGGGAGTTAATGTATTGCTTCCTGAAACAATGGAAGAGAGAGGCTCCCAAGAATAATATAAATTTTTTCCACCTGTATGGTCTAAAATATTTGCCCTTAAATTTACGGTATCTCCAGCACAAAATTTATCAATAGGGTCTATGTTACAGCTTATGTGTGATTCTATAATTACCACACTATCAATTCTTGTGCAGTAATCGTTAGTCATTTTTATGTAATAAGTATTGTTTTTAGTAACTATTGCTTTTCCTGTTGATTGGGTGATGGGACGGTTTAGGGTATCGCTAAATGATTTGTTTGACGACCAAACGTATTTATCGCCACCTATGGTGGTTGCTTTTAAAATTACTGTGTCAGCAAAGCAAATAGTATCTTGAGGACCAGCATCTAATAAAACAGGAATTACATGTACGGTTTGACGCAATGTATCTACACAAAATCCGTCTGATATACGCAGGGTGTAAGTTTGAGTAGCTATGGGGGTGGCTATGGGGTTGGAAATATTCGATTTATTTAACTGATTGGCAGGAGTCCACGAGTAAATAACATTGGGATTAGCAGCGGGAGCTATGCCTATTTGGGTAAAATCGCCTTGACATATAGTTTGACTTGGCAGGGTGTCGTTTGTGTTGGATAAAACGATTATTTCACGAATCAAGGTGTCGCTAAAATTACAGCTTCCGTTATCGCTGACGATGAGTTTTACTTTATATACTCCTGATTTTGTGTATAAATGCGAAGGATTTTTTTGTGTGGAAAAAGTTCCATCTCCAAAGTCCCAGTAAAATGTTGTAAACAATGAAATTTCTTGGGAACGATTGATAAAATGAACGGTATAAGGGGCACATATAATGTTTGGGCAAGTAAAATCGGCAACTACAGCGGGTAGGTTAAAATCAATTTTAACAACACCTAAATTACAGTTTCTACTTTGATTAGTAGGACTTACCACACCGGGTGTTACAGGCAAGTCGTGATTGCCTCCACATCCAGCACAAATGGCTTGATAAATACACCCTTTTTTATCAAAACGACTGGTTCCACCGTCCACATGTTCGGGCGAACGGTTCCCGCCAAAATAGGTGGCAAATACCAATTGGGAGGCGTCGTCGCTTAGGCTTAAAAAATAAAAATCGTTGTTGTCTGTGGTTTTTTGAAAGGCGTCGTTGGTTATGGGTAGTCCACTTGTTCCGCAGGTAAGATTGCCTATATGACTGTTTACTGCAGGCGAACCCCATCCTGAAATATAAATATTATTACATAAATCGACCATAAAAGCTGTGGGCGAAATGTCGGGACCGGGATTGCCTGTGCCAAAAGCAGTAGACCATATAACTTGCGATAAATCAGAATTTAATTTGCTTACTGTTTGTCCTCCATTTGGAATATACCAAGAAGCATCTTTTACCCATGCTGTACCTGTGGCATCTGTTAATCCCATGACATACACATCTTTCGATTTGTCTATTTCAATTAAATAGGTTTGATCAAAAGTTTCTTTACCAAAATAAGTCGAGTAGAGTAATTGGTCTCCATTTGCCGATATTTTGGCAATAAAACCATCTGTAACTCCGCCTCCATAAGTGGGTTGAACTACTCCTACTGTGGTGGGTAGGTTTCGCGAATTGGTGCCTCCGCATATATATATATTATGCTCATTATCAAGAGCCATGCTGTAAATGGCTTCGGAGCTATCGCCTCCAAAATAAGTACACCAAATCAAATCGCTTAAATCATAATTAAATTTGGCAATTACTCCGTCAAGATTTACTCCACCATAATTTCGTTGATAGGCTGAAGCTGAAGTAGGTAAGTCGGTAGAAGAGGTGCTGGAAACAATGTATACATTGCTAAATTCGTCTACCATAATTTCGCCTCTTACTTCGTCTGCATAGTTTTTTCGTAGGATAACATCGGTGCTTAATCCATCGCTTCCGTTTCCTCCAAAATAAGTAGAGCCAAGCAAAGCGGTTCCTGTTGAATTAAACTTAGTAATAGCTATATCAAAACCTAAATAACCTATTATATTTGTTAAAAGATAAACAGAGCCACCTTTAAAAACAGTATCAAAAGCATTGGTTGTTATGGGAAAATCGGCAGAAGAAGTAGAAGCTAACACATAGAGTTCATCATTGTCATTAACTATTAAACTATGTGGAACTTCGCTACCAGAACCTCCTAAGTAAGTGGAAAACAATAATGTATCTCCTATAGAACTAAATTTTGATATAGAAATATCGCAAGAACCTCCTGCATAATTTACCTGAAAAGCACCCAAGGACAGCGGATAATCTACTCCAAAAACACTACCTCCTCCATATAGGTTTCCTTCTGAGTCATAGGTTGCTGAATATCCCCAATTATCAGATTTAGATCCTGTGTATGAGCAAAAAACCAATACAGGGTCTATAATCAATAGGGCGGAGGTGTCGTAATTGCCTAATTTAAAATAAACGTCTTTTTTGTTTTTAACTACAAAACGACAGTCGATGGGCAGGGTGTCGCCAGATGTACTAATCTGATATGCAAAAGGTTTCTGTTCAACAAATTTTTCTTTTCCGCATTGTATGTATAGATTCCCTTTTTTTAAGTATAATTTATCGGCTCCTTCGTAAGAGATATGTATTTGTGTTGGGTCAATTCCTTTTTCGACTAAAAATTCGTATTTGAGTGTTGTGTTTTGTTCGTAATATTTTAAATGAATGCCATCGTATAGGTTTTCGTAAGTAATGGATTTATATTTTTTTACATTGCTTGCCCAACGTTTGGAATCATTTCCTATGTAGTAATTATTATAATCGCTGTATGGATTTTCTCCTTTATAAGTAACAGAAGAAGAGGTGTTTTTGAAAACAGCTTTGTAAGCGTAATAGTTTATAATAAGATCTTTTTCATTAGTAGTGGCTATTCCACCAAATTTTCTGTGTAATATTTTTTCAAAAGCTTCTCTGTCTTGCAAAACGAAGGTAAGTGCATTTTTTTCAAAAAAAACAGCTCCCCCTTTAAATTCTGTTTTGTAAATAATATTATCGTTCCATTGATTTTTATTTTCTATAAATGCAACATTATTTGCATGTTGTGCATGTAATACGTTTATTAAAAACAAGAAAAATAATATGTTTATAGTTTTCAGTTTCACTTTTATAATAGGGATAACGAAGTGTTTTTTATACGTTACAAAAATACATCTTTATATATTAATGACTCTTTAAAACAGTCTTTTGTTGCATAAGAAATTTAGGGCATTTTTTGTCTTTTTAAAAAATAGGTAAGTAATACCTTGTAAAAGCCCTGATTGATATTAGTTTCCACCAAATCTATGTGGTATTGTCCGCATCTAATTTTTAATTCTTCTTTAAATTCTTTCATTGCTTTACGGTAAATATTTTTCATTTCGCTTGCGTTGACTTTAATCATTTCCTGTGTTTCCATGTCGATAAACTTATAGGGCTTGTTGTCGAAGTCGAAATTTATTTCCAATGTTTCGTCATACACGTGAAATAGAATTACTTCGTGTTTATTATAGCGTAAATGTTGTAAGGCTAAAAATAAATCGTCTTTTTGATGAAAATTGTCAAACATATCGCTAAATACAATAACCAAAGAACGGCGGTGTATGCGTTCGGCTATTTCGTGTAAAGCATCGATTACATTGGTTGTTTGTTTTTGTTTTTCATCGTAATTGGAAAGTAGTTTTTCCAATTCGGTTGTAATTAACTTAATATGAACACTGTTTGATTTGGCTCGTGAATGAAAGTCTATTTGATTAGAAAACAAGGATAATCCTACTGCATCACGTTGTTGTTTAAGCATTTGTATAATAGCAGCTGCGGCATAGACTGAAAAATATAACTTATTAGGATTTTCTAAAGAAAGTTTTTTCCGGATAGGAAAATACATGGAAGAAGAGGTGTCGATGATGAGCTGACAGCGTAAATTGGTTTCTTCTTCAAATTGCTTGACAAATAATTTGTCGGTCTTGCCGTATAGTTTCCAGTCAATATTTCGTGTCGATTCGCCTGTATTGTAAGGACGATATTCGGCAAATTCTACCGAAAAACCATGAAAAGGACTTTTGTGTAATCCCGTTATAAAGCCTTCAACCATTTGACGAGCTATTAATTCTAAATAGCTAAATTGTCGCAACTGATTGATATCAATTTGATTCATTGTTCACGTATATCTTAATGTTACATGTATATCAACGAAAAATTATATTTTTTATTTTTGTAATTAATTTATGTATTTTTGCGTATTAAAATATTAAAAATAATATGCCATGAAACGATTTTTTGCTTTTTTGATACTTGCATGCACTTTGACTGCTTTTGCACAACAACCTACTAAAACTCTGACTTTTATAGAAAGTTTTCTTTACGACTCTCAAGGAAAAGAAACGGAGAACCATACGTATTACTTTTTTGAAGGACAAACCTCAAATCCGGATAAAGTTTTTACTTATTACGATAGCGAAGGGAAAATTTCAGAAAAAGTATCGATAAATGAATATAGCGATACTACTGGAAAAACAACTTATTCTTATGAAAACGAAAATATTACACTCACACATTACTCTTATCAAGGGACTTACATAACGCCGTCTCAAAAAGAGATTTATTATGGAGTAAAAGACATGGAAGGAGAACATGATTATATTGCCGATATCATAGGAGTAACTGCTTATGCATGCGATTCATTTCAAGTTTACTATTGGGAAAATACAACTTGGGAGTTAAGTACAACAGCTAAATATACTTATGCCAATAACCAGCCTACAAAGTTAGTGTTAAGTTTGGGTGATATGGGGATTGATATACAAATAACATATAAATACGACACAAAAGAAAATTGTACAAATATGTACGTTAGTGTGTTATTAATGGGAATGCCCCTTTCTTTACTAAATATAGATCAAACTTTTAATCAAGCTTCTTTGTGTACCGAAACCTATATTTATCCCAATATTAATCCTCTTTTATTACCATACCTTGGCGAAGATTTTGAAGATGAAATTGGTGAGCAAAAAATAAGATTTGATTATTTTGATTTTAATAAGGTTAAAACGACAACACATGCAAGTCTTGACAAAGAAACGGGACAGTTTATAGATGATGGGATGCAAGAGTTTGTTTATAAGCAAATTAACTCTGTTTATCTTGTAGATACTGTTTATTTATATGAGCTTAGTAATCCTGAGTCAGTAAAAGATATACAATCATTTCAAGTTCAGGTAGCACCTAACCCTGCTACGGATTATATTTCTTTAGAAGGTATAGAGAGTGCTTCGGTAGTAAGTATCTATGATGCAGGTGGAAAATTGGTAATATTGAAAAAAGTAAATACCAAAGGAGATAGTAAAATTAATGTAGAGGCTCTTTTGTCGGGGATATATTTTATTAAAACGCAAAATAAACGGGGAATTTCAACGCTGAAGTTTATGAAAAAATAGCCTTAATTTTTCAATTCTTCTAACTGATTACAAAGGGTTTCCCATTTGTGCATAAGCTTTTCAATCTTGTGTTCTATACTTTGATGTTTTTTGTGTAGCTCTCCCGAAATGATTTGTTCGTTATATTTTTCTGGAGTCATCATTTTTTGATTTATAATTTTTAATTCATTCTCAGCTTGTTGAATGTCATTTTCGGCTTTTTCAATTTGTCGATGCAATTTGCGAGTTAAGCTATCTTTTTGTTTTTGCTGCTCCCATTGTAGTTTGGTTTCCGATTGGGTATGTGTAGTTGCTGTAGCAGATGAGGTTTGATGGCTATTTAGCAATTGCAGGGAGTCAATTTTTCGTTTTTCCAAATAATCTTGTATGTCGCCCAAGTGAATTTTGATGGATTTATCTTTAAACTCAAATATTTTATCGCTCAATCCTTGCAAAAAATCCCTGTCGTGAGAAACGATAACAAGGGTGCCGTTGTAGTGTAGGAGTGCATTTTTCAAAACATCTTTTGATTGCATATCTAAGTGATTGGTAGGCTCGTCCAATAAAAGTACATTGTAGGGTTCTAACAATAGTTTAGCCAAGGCTAAACGTGCTTTTTCGCCTCCCGATAAAACGCTGACTTTTTTTTCAATATCATCGTTTGAAAATAGAAAGCTACCCAAAATTCCGCGTATTTTAGTCCGAACATCACCTACGGCTATATCGTCTAAAGTTTCAAATACAGTTTTAGAAGCATTTAAAAGAGCGTTTTGGTTTTGAGCATAATATCCAATTTTCACCCTATCGCCTCGTACTAATTTTCCATTTGTGAGAGACAATTCTTGATTAAGTATACGCATCAAGGTGGTTTTCCCCTCTCCGTTTCTTCCTATAAAAGCTACTTTTTCTTTGTTTTCTATTACAAAGTTTACGTTTTTTAAGACTTGGTTTTCGTCGTATTTTTTAGAAAGATTTTCGGCTTCAAACACTACGCGATTGCAAGCAGGGGCGGGTGGAAAAAGAAAATGAATTTTAGATGTATCTATTTCTTCTACCTCCACAATCTCCATTTTTTCTAAGGCTTTTATGCGGCTTTGAACTTGCTTGGCTTTGGTGGCTTTGTATCTAAATCGCTTAATGAATTTTTCTATAGCTTCAACTTCTTTTTGTTGGTTGTCAAATGTTTGTTTTTGATTTGCAATGCGTTCCATGCGTCTTTCTACATAGGTAGTATAATTGCAGTTATAATCTTCTATTTTTCTATGTGTGATTTCAATGGTGCGTGTGCATACGTTGTTTAAAAAAGTGCGGTCGTGCGAAACCAACATAACAGCACCCGAATAGCTTTGTAAAAAATCTTCCAACCATTGAATTGATTCTATATCTAAGTGATTGGTAGGCTCATCCAATAAAATAATTTCTGGTTTTTGAAGAAGGATTTTTGCCAATTCTATCCTCATTTGCCATCCGCTACTAAACTCGCTCATTTTACGCTCAAAATCCGATTTTAAAAATCCCAATCCCAACAATACTTTTTCGCTTTCTGATTCAATACGATTGGCTCCAAGGTATTCAAATCGCTGGTTGAGTTCGCTTAGTTTGTTTAAAAGTTGAATATAATCGTCTGATTCGTAGTCGGTAAAATCTAATAATTCTTGGTTGAGTTTTTTAATTTGTTTTTCAATTTGCTTGATTTCAGAAAAAGCACTCAAGGTTTCATCCCATATATTTTGGCTTGAGGATAGAATTTTTTCTTGGGGTAAATATCCAATTTTATGCCCTTTTGAAATAACAATGCTTCCTTTTTCGGCTTGCAATTCTCCCGATAAAATACGTAGTAAAGTAGTTTTTCCAGCTCCATTTTTTCCTACCAATCCTATGCGGTCATTGTCGGATACAACAGAGCTAACATCTTCAAATAAAGGAATTTCTGAAAAATAAATAGATATATTATGAAGTGTAATCATATT